>JAYUIZ010000697.1:0-15122 GCA_043765595.1 Lysobacter sp.
CTGGTAACGACATCACACGCCCGTTGCTGCCCACGCTGCACCGGGCTTTTCCTGTACATAAGGCTTCTGCGGGCCTATTCCACGCTCGGGTCGTGCCCGAACCCATGCGGAAAGTAGGTGATGAACATATGATCGCCATAAATACCCACATCATCCGCGCTTCGCGTCAGGCGATCTTGATTGAAGGCCAGCAAACCTTGTGCTGCCGGATGAATTGCACGCTCAGCGATCAAATGCCCAACATTCGGGGTCGTCCTCTCGCAGTCGCGCTTCCAATGCGACTGTCAGCGGATGCGGCTCGCACTCAGGCAGGTGGCGAACGATCGACCACGCTGTATCAATGAGCAGGTGTCCGGTGTCAAATTCGGGTAAGCCGTCGCGCCTGCGCAGAGCCTGAACGGCGAGGAGTTCCCCGGGATAGACACGATCGATGTCCTTCTCGAACTCGTATTTATTTCGATCCGTCCCATCCTTGCTTCGCGAAATATGAAACTCCGCCGCTTCTACCATTGCCTGCCGGAAAATGTCCCGATGGGAAGATCGCCACACTTCCAGCAAATGCCGATACGGCTCGACCATCGGTTTTGCGGGCTCGTAGTGCGCCGGAATGCCATATACCTGAGAAAGCAAATCAATCAGAAATGCATCATTGGTGCCCTTTCCCCAGCCCTCTTTGCAAATCACGGGCACATTGATGCGCATATCTTTGTGTGCGATCTGGATCAGATAATAAGCACATTGTCGGCCGAGCGCCCAATCCGACAGCATGGTTGGACCGACAGCCATCATGCTGCTCCAAAGAGAAGTCAGCGGTTGTGAGTCATCACCCGGCAGCGAGCGGATCGCAACTTTCAAAAAATCTAGCGCGCGGAACTGAACGCCATATCGAAGTGGATTCACCAAAGCATCAACTTCGTTTTTACCTCCAAGCAAACACACTTCTATAAAATATGTCTGCGCAAGACCCATCAGCGCATATGGGTGAAGCCTGAATTTTCCATCTTCCGCAAGACTTTTCGACAAGAGAGCCGACATTGCTTCACGCCTGTCCTCTTTGACCATTCCAGACTGCCACCAAATCTCGCAGCCCTTGAATGTCTTTTTAAGAGACGGGTGCCACTTCAATTTCGTCATCACACAGTCCTCGGCCTGATACTGCGGGTTTTCAGGGTTTTGGAGACTTTCGGGCTTTTGGGATCATCCGGTTCACCCATTGATCGACCAGCACCCGGGGTCATCCTGACGCAGCCGCGCTTCCAACTGAACCGCCATCGGATGCGGTTCGCACTCAGGCAGGTCGCGAAGGATCGACCATGGGGTGTCGACAAGCAAATGTCCGGTCGCGAATTGGGGCAAGCCGTCGCGCCTGCGCAAAGCCTGTACAGCCAGAAGTTCACCCGGATATACGCGATCAATGTCATGCTCGAATTCATACCAGTTGCGGTCGGTGCTGTCCTTGCTGCGACTAACATGAAACTCAGCCGCTTCTGCCATTGCCTGGCGAAAAACGTCATGATCCGCAGTCCGCCACACTTCCAGCAAATGCTGATAAGGCTGGATCATCGGCTTTGCGGGCTCGTAATGGGTCGGGATATCGTAGGCCTGCGAGAGTAGAAAAATCAGGAAAGCGTCACTGGTCCCTTTGCCCCAACCTTCCTTGCGAATCGTCGGCACGTTGATTCGCATATCTTTGTGAGCAACCTGGATCAGGTAATACGCGCACACGCGGCCAAGCGCAAAATTGGACAATATGCTCGGGCCGACCGCCATCAGACCGCTCTCGAATGGAAGTAGCGGTTGAGAGTCGTCGCCCGGCAAGGAGCGTATCGCGACTTTCATGAAATCAAGCGCCCGGAACTCAACGCCATATCGCAGCGGGCACACCAACGCTTCAACTTCGCTCTTCGATGCCAGCAGACACGTTTGGATTGTATATGTCTGCGAAAGACCTCTGAGCGCATACGGATGAAGCTTGAGCCTCCCTCCTTCCGTAAGGCTCTTCGCCAGAAGGGCAGACATAGCTTCACGCCTGTTCTCCTTGACCATGCAGGACTGCCACCACACCTCGCAACCTTTAAAGGTGCTTTTAAGCGATGGGTGCCACTTCAATTTTTTCATCACAAGGTCCTCGGCACGATGTCCGGCCCCTTCGGCCAATCGGGGCCGTCGGGTTGCTGTGTATTTTGCTGCGCCAAGCGCACCTGCGACTGTTGTTGGTCGAGCTGCGCGATCTGCTGCAGGGTTTCTTGCGCGGGCTTTTGCGAAGCGACCGCGACCTCAAGATTGACGTGGTGGTTCGGGTCACGTCCGACCCCGTGCGGAAAGTAGGTGATGAACAACCGGTCGCCATAGATACCCATGTCGTCAGCGTTTCGTGTCAGTCGATCCTGTTTGAAGGTCAGCAAGCCTTGTGCTGCCAGATTATCCGCTTGATCGTCGTCCAACCCCTTTTCTTTCGCCTTCCCGAACACACGCTGATGGAGGACTTGATCTTCCGGACTCAACGTTTCGATCAGACTCTGTTTCTTGGGCTCTGGCTTAACCCAGTCCTCAACCGTCTTATCCACATCCAGCTTGGTTGACCCTGGAGAACGACTGAGATTCATCTGCACCCATTTCGCGTTCAGGCCCGGCAATGGTTTATCGGTATTCGGATCAATGATTTCCTCACGCAAGCTGTTCGCAACATCTCGAAACCCCGGCTGTGCGTTGTGTTCAGCCCAATGTCCTCGCTGATCAAATGCGCGATTCAACCTGCTGACGATAAAATACTCCGGATCGCCACGCTGCCCCTTCGCCTGCCCAGTTGCAGACGCCTTGACCTCATCGAACTGCAACTTTCCGTCTGAGTCTCGGCTGACGACGTCGATGCCATGCCCGGATGCGTTCTTGATGGATACGATGTCGGTGTGCCCGGCTTTGACCAGATCGTATGTATGCAAGGCTTCGCCGATGTCGCCCAACTGCCTAGTGGTCAGCTTCGACAGATCGACGCCCTGCGTGCTGATGCTTACTGCGTCGAGGTAGTTGACCTTTCCGTCGAAAACAGTGGCGTCTCGCTTCAAGACTTCGGCGAGTTCTTTCGGGCCGAGCTCACCGCTGCGAAGCAACCCTTCGACATTCCCGGTCTTGTGCACCGCTTCGATGAGCTGGTCGAGCTTGCCTTCGTCGCGGAACAATCGGATTTCCGCGCGAAGCACGTCTTGGGCGGCTTCGGCAGCCCGCGCACCTCGCGCCGATGCTTCGGCTGCGGTTTCCCCAGGATGCAGGGCTGGTGCCTCCCCTTCCGTACGGTGCAGCGCGCGATTCGCATCTCCGGTGACTTCCGCCACCTCATCGAGAGCATCCGGAGTCGCTGCATCGAGCGCGTTGGCGACCTTCCCGAACTTGCTCAGTTTGGAGGCGGGGATAAGCGTCGCGGCAAGCTCGACCCCGATCGCACCTTCGGTCTCGCCCAGAAATTGGCGCTCGCGCCCCTCGGCTTTGGCTTGCTTGTGTTCCTGCTCCCAGTTTTCCAGCGCTTGCGTTGCCGCATTGCGAAGATCCCGCACCGGCTTGCTTGGGTCGTCCACGGTCTGCGCGGCGTAAAGCTTCGCCGTCGAGATGAGCAAGTCCCGATAGTTTTCGTCAGTCGTGAACCGATAGCCCATCTCGCCCAGGTCCACAAAACCCTTGAGCGTGTTCAGGCTGTGAACGATGCCTCCCGAGCTTTCGCCATAAAGCTCCTGGGCCTGGCCCACGACGTCGCGCGCCAGTCCGGCAGACTGGCGTTGAAGCTCGGTCGCGTTCGGATTACTTTCGATCTCACCCGCTCGCTGGTAAGACCAGGACATCTGCTTGGTGAGATATTCGTCCGCCCAAGCGACCTTACCCTTGGCGTATCCGTAGCCATCGCCGACGACTTCGGCCAGTTGCTCGCCCTTCCGCTCAAGGAAACCGTCGGTGATGTTCGCTTTGTCCAACGCCTCGGCAAATCGCTCCTGTGCGGCAGGCGAATCCAAGCGTGCGTCGATCGCGCGCAGAAAGGTGTCCTGGTCAAATCGCTGGAAGCCGGGAGATACCTGGAGGTCGCGGACCAATGCGTCCGCGTCCACAGTGCCCAGACGCTGGCTCTGGAGAATGAGGCGCTGAGCTTCATACGCCAACGGGTCAATGCGACCCTCGCGGTCGGTGGCCGCGATCAGGGCGGCAGCATCAACGGCGTCAACGCGTGATTGGGATTGGGCCATGGGGCAGCATCATTGTTCGTCGGCAGGCTCGTCGATTATGCCCAACCACGCTCGATGTCAGGCGTTGTAGGCACACCAAGGGGATCAGGTTCACCTCGGAAGAAGTGAACCTGATCCCCTTGGTTGCGATGCCGACAGTCATGCGTGAAGTGGATGACTGTGGCATTCGCATTGCGCTTCGTGCGGTGGTGCTAACGTCAAATCGCTCTCAGAAAAACGATAGCGAGAGCGGAAATTGTTAACGACTGTCAGATTTTTGGATGCATGCGCTAACGTACACATCACGAATTGATTCAAGGAGATAGTCATGGCTATTCAGGCTTTCCGTTTTACCGTCTCATCAGTAATTGTATTCCTGGCGACGATGTTCACGAGTCCTTACGCCTTTGCGCAGTGCGGCTGTCCAAGCGGGGGCGGAGATGCACCGAAAGCAACTAGCGGTTTGGGGGAAGCCATGCCCGACGCGATAGATTTGTCGAGCGATCCTACATGGCAGGTCTATGAATTCGAGCGGGATGGCGTGCGCTACGTCCAGGTCAACGACCTGTCGGGAACGTCCGCGCCGCCGCAGGCCGCATCGGAGGTACCTTCTGGGTGATGCCCATCGGCGTCGATGCCGACCGCGTTGCTGTGCCGGGCGATGCCTTGCCTGCCGGCAGCCCGCGGGTGCTGTATCGCGGGGCCGATGTGGAAGTAGTGCTGTATCAGGATGGCGTGCGCCAGCGCTGGCTGGTCCGTCCGCGCTCAGCAACCCAGTAAATGCACACGACCCGGATGCCTTGCATCCGGGTCACTGCGGTACCGGCAACTGTGGCCGTGCCGCAGCCGTTGTGTTCAGCTCTGAGAGTACAAAACAGATGCGTGTCGGCATCCGACGCAGGATGCCGCCATGTATCTGTATCCGCGCATCCAGCATCAGCGAAGCACTTTCTCCAAACGATGTATGTTGCAGCGGCCCATCGATATCGACGCCGGTCGACACATAGATCCCGCGCTTCGCACGGCCATGCCAGACCCTCAGATGAAGGCGATACCGCTGCGGCCCCCAATCGGAAAGCTGATCGATCGCATGACATAGGCAGCGATAGGCCAGCACTTGCAGATCTTCCGACAGTGTTTGCGGATCGCCCCTGCCGAAGTGCATCGCCACATCCAGACCGCTGGCGCGGGACTCGCGGAATGCGGGTGAGTCGATCACGATGAATAAGCCATAGCGTTCGATGCCGATCGGATACAGCGCCAGCGCCTGTTCATGAAAAATTTGTCGGTGCATGACACCCTGGTTATTCAGTTCAAGCGCTTCCTGGTGTTTGCCGTTGGCGCGCAGCTCTTTTCCCAGCTGATCGCGCTCTTCGTCCATCATGACTTGCAGCCCCGCCATGCAGATCAGCTGGTCTCGCAGGATCGGTTCGTTCGTCAGCAGATGGGTTCTCGCCAACTTGAGGGCACCTTCTTCAGCGATACCCGACTGACGGGCCTGCTCATAATGAGCGGTGATTCTGTTACCCAATAGCAGAAGGACAGTGGCAACGAGCACAAGGCCCAGTTGTGCGTAGAAGACCACCTCATCATAGGCGTTCAGAATTCCGCTATACGTCATCGCCTGCGCAACCCCGACGTTAGTCACAACCACGCCAATCGCCGCGCCTCTCCATCCGTTGAGGAACGTCATGAATACAGCAGGAAGCGTCATGTATATCAACATCGCAAGACGAAGCATGTCGTCTTCTGGAGGCGACCACTCCAGAATGCCATATAGGCCTCCAATCATGGCGAAGGCAATTGCAATATCGCGCATGTTAGTGCGAACAGAGAACGTGCCATGTTTCCAGCTGTGCCAAATCAGAAATGGCAAAAGACCCATCAGAATGCCGTGAAAATCACCTACGAGAAAATTGATGAAGGCACGAAAATCTTCCGGTTGCCTTGGTCCGTCAAGGACGTAATTAAGCGCAGTCTTCGTGATGGATGACCAAACAGCGACAGGTAAGGCAATCAGCGGTAGCCAGCGCGCGATGGCATCGGTCGTACTGAACTTTTTCCGCACCAGCACCGGTGCGAGCGACACGAGGGGAGCCATCATGATCGAACTCAGGTATACCCACAGAGGGCCGTAGTCCTCCACCATCTTGATCTTCTGTGAAAACGTCGCGCCCGCTTCTCCCAAAAACACGTAAGGCCAATACCGGTACGGCATAAACAACAGGCAGGCCATGCGCAAACCCGCAGGCAAGAACCACTGGTTGAACGAGATATGCCTCAGTGCGAGATAGGCGGCGCCATAGGCGACCGCAAGTGCCATTCCTTTCGCAAGCGTACTTTCCTTGTCATCCGCCACATTTGGCTCCCTGTTCTTTATGCTAATGCCGCGTTGCTAAAATCCGGTTTTGGCGACTGCACGATCGACCTCGGCGCCCCATTCCAGGCATAGGTCTGCCGGTCAAATCCAGCCAATCACCGCGCCGAATATGCGTAGCTGCTCAAGATCCTGTTCCGCAACTACCAAGCGTTCGACATCCGGATTGGCGCCGACCAGCGTCCAGCCATCGCGGCGGATCAGAAGGCGACGAATATCGGGGCGGCCCCACAGCGCGTAGGCGTACAGTCCGCCATCCACGACATCCTGCTGCCGCTTAGCCGTGACATCGATCAGCACCAATGCGTGGCGCTCGATCTCCGGTGCCATCGACCAGGAAGGCTGCAGCGTCCAGCGCACGTTCTCGACCGGCGTCAGTCCCAGCTTGCGACGGCTGATCGACTCGGGCAGCCACAATCGTGGCTGCGGGTCCGGCGGACTGAAATCCTTCAGCTGACCAAGAATCACATGCCCGATGGGCGGTGCGTTGCGTGCGCCCGTTCCTGCGGCATCGGGTTGGATCGTGCCTGCCTCCAGCAGCCGTTCGTACGCTTCGCTGATCGACTCGGGCAACACGCCCAACAGCATCGACACCTTCGGCGCATGTTCTGCCGGGATCGGCCGCCGTCCGGTGCGCCACTGCGCGATGCAGTTGTTGCCCACCTTGCCGACATGCGCGGCCACGGTGACGTTGCGGATGCCGGTGCGCTCCATCGCATCGGCGAAGGTTTGAGAGTATTTGTTCATGACTCGATCCTATTCCAAAGAATGTTCGGGTGTAAACCACTCCTACGACAAAATTGACTATTGACATTATCAAAGATAACGATATGGTTGGCTCATCTTCGTCGCCATGCGTGCCATACCGGCAAGGTTTCTACAGGCGACCGCGCACCGGAGCTCAGTGCCTGAACAGGTCCACGAAAAGGAGAAGCAGGATGCTGATACTGACCTGCCGGATCGGAGACACCCTCCGCATCGGCGACGGAATTCATGTGACTTTGCAGGGCCGGCTGCGCAACCGGGTGACCGTGGGGTTGCTGGCGCCAACCGAAGCGGCCGTGATGCTGGACCGCGCCTGTCTGCAGCCGGTGGCGCTGCCCGGTGGCGCAAACTGGTACCTGTTTTCGCTGCTGGGCGTACGTCGCTTCCGGGTGGGCGATGTGCAAGTGGGCGTGTGGGTGCCGGGCGAGGAGGCGTCGCTGACCTGCGTATTCGACGACTACATCCACGTGAGCGTGATCGCTCCGCAGCCGATGCGCATCGGCTATCAGCAGGCGTGCGTCGATACGGCTCCGCCACGTTCGACTCTTTCGCATTATTCGCACTTGGGACCACGGCTATGCTCACCCTGAAGCGCTGCACTGACGACACTATTTTTATCGGCGAGGATATTCGCCTGACTGTGTACGACCAGTTGCGCTATCACGTTGTCTTGGGGGTGCTGATGTCAGATGGCGCCAATCTGCGCCATGGCCAGCACTTGCTGCGCCCGGCCACGCTGCCCGGCGGCGAGCGGTTCTATCTGCTGACGCTGATGAGCCATGGCGATCTGTGGATGGACTGCCCCGCATCGGGCGCGGAGCAATCGATCCAGGTGCGCGTGCGCTTCGATGCCACAGCGCCCGAGGCGCTGCCCCTGTGTAAACGTCCGGTCATGGTGGACATCGTCGCGCCGCGTTCGGTTGATATCTATCGCGAAGAGGTCTACTGGCGGATGCTGCGTGAGAATGGTGAATCGCTACCCGCCTTGTCCTTTTCGGCATGGCTGCGCCGGTTCATGCATCCGGCGCCCCGCCATGCCACGGCTTGATGTGCATACGCAAAATGCGACCTGATTCCCCAGTCTCCAAAGGTACGCGCCTGAGTAATGGCGCAACTCATTGAGTATCAGGCCACCCGGTAGGTTTTGCCGTCGGCGGCAGTTGTTGCAAAATTTGCAACAACTGAATCCCGCACCAGTTCGCCTTCCTTGAAGATGTTGCTGATATGCCGGGTGATCACCGATTTTTCGCGCCCGAACAATCGGTCATCTGGGCCAGACTCAACCGCTCAGGACATCACTCCACCGTCACCGATTTCGCCAGATTCCGCGGCTTGTCCACATCAGTACCGCGCGCCAGCGCAGCGTGATACGCGAGCAACTGCACCGGAATTGCATGCACGATCGGCGAGAGCGGGCCGACGTGGCGCGGGGTGCGGATGACGTGGACGCCTTCGGATTCGGTGAAGTGGCTGTCGGCGTCGGCGAAGACGTACATCTCGCCGCCGCGGGCGCGGACTTCCTGGATGTTGGACTTTACTTTTTCCAGCAGCGCATCGTTCGGGGCGATCACCACCACCGGCATCTCTGCATCCACCAGCGCCAGCGGGCCGTGTTTCAGCTCGCCGGCTGGATAGGCCTCGGCATGGATGTAGGAAATCTCTTTCAGCTTGAGCGCGCCTTCCAGTGCGATCGGGTAGTGGATGCCGCGGCCGAGGAACAGCGCGTGCTGCTTCGGCGCGAAGCGGTCGGACCACACCGCGATCTGCGGTTCCAGATTCAATGCGTGCTGCACGCTGCCGGGCAGGTGGCGCAGTGCGTCCAGCAGTTCGGCTTCCTGTTCCGCCGACAGCCTGCCCTGCACTTTCGCCACCGTGGCGGTGAGCACGAACAGCGCGACCAGCTGGGTGGTGAAGGCTTTGGTCGAAGCCACGCCGATTTCGGCGCCGGCGCGGGTGTAGAACACCAGTTTGCTGGCGCGCGGGATCGCACTTTCGGGCACGTTGCAGATCGACAGGGTTTTGTCGTGGCCTAAGGATTTCGCGTATTTCAGCGCTTCCATCGTGTCCAGGGTTTCGCCCGACTGCGAGATGGTGACGATCAGCTGGCGCGGATTGGCGACGACTTTGCGATAGCGATATTCGCTGGCGATCTCGACGTTGCACGGCAGGCCGGTGATGGCCTCGAACCAGTAGCGCGCGGTCAGGCCGGCGTAGTAGCTGGTGCCGCAGGCGAGGATCTGCAGGCCTTCGATATCGCGCAGGATGCCTTCGGCATCTTTCCCGAACAGCTCCGGCGTGAAGCTGCCGCGGTCGATGATCGCCTCGATGGTGTCGGCGATGGCGCGCGGCTGTTCGTGGATTTCCTTCTGCATGAAATGACGGTACGGGCCGAGTTCCAGCGAGGCCAGCGACACGTCGGACACGTGCACGTCGCGCTGCACTTCGGTATCGGTGGCGTCGAACACGCGCACGCCGGTGCGCATCACTTCGGCGGTGTCGCCTTCTTCGAGGAAGATCACCCGGCGCGTGGCCTGGATGATCGCCGACACGTCGGAGGCGATGAAATTCTCGCCTTCGCCCAGGCCCACCAGCAGCGGACAGCCCATGCGCGCGCAGACCATGCGCTCCGGTTCCTTGCGGCTGATCACGGCCAGCGCATAGGCGCCTTCGAGTTCTTTCACCACACGCTGCAGCGCACGCAGCAGATCGTCGCCCTGGGTCAGGTAATGATGGATGAGGTGGGCGATGACTTCGGTATCGGTCTGCGACTCGAAGCTGTAGCCGAGCGCACGCAGGCGTTCGCGCTGCTGCTCGTGATTCTCGATGATGCCGTTGTGCACCAGCGCCACGCCGTGGCTGATGTGCGGATGCGCGTTGTGCTCGGTGACGCCGCCGTGGGTGGCCCAGCGGGTGTGGCCGATGCCGAGGTCAGCGCTGAACGCCTCGCTGGCAGCCGCGCCTTCCATCTCCGCGACGCGGCCGGTGCGGCGCACGCGGCGGACGTCATTGTCGCCGACGATCGCGATGCCTGCCGAGTCGTAACCGCGATATTCAAGCCGCTTCAGACCTTCGATCAGAACCGGTACCACATCGCGATTCGCGATCGCGCCGACAATGCCACACATGTACTGGTCACCTTCTGATTTGGCCTGCGTAGTGTAACGGCGAAAGCCCCGGCGAGCGTCCGCGCGGACGTGTCCGGACAGCGTATGGACACTCTTTTATCGAAACAAAGTTCATCTAAAACAATGGCTTGATGTTGGCACGCTGTTTGCATTACACAGAGCATCCACCCGCATCGGCCCGCCCATGACTATCCGCGACACCTCCGGACAGGACCTCTCGCTCAACCGCTCGCCGTCCGCGGCCAGCCGGCGCCGCTGGCTGATCGTCGGTGGCGTCGCCGTGGTGCTGGTCGTGGCTATCGGCGGGGTGCTGTCGTCGTGGCGGGGCAGCGGCCGTTCGGTCGACGCGACGCGGCTGCGCATCGCCGAAGTGCAGCGCGGCGATCTAGTCCGCGACCTGTCTGCCGAAGGCCGGGTGATCTCGGCCAACAGCCCGACGCTCTACACCATCGCCGCCGGCACCGTGACCCTGGCAGTGGTGGCGGGCGACGTGGTGAAGCAGGGCCAGACGCTCGCAGAAATCGACAGCCCCGAACTGCGCAGCCGACTGGCCCAGGAAGAAGCCACCCTCGCCGGCCTGGAAGCCGAAGCCGGACGCGCCGAACTGGACGGCGAACTCACCCGCGCCAACGCGCGCAAGCTGCTGGATCAGGCGACAGTGGACAAGACTGCCGCGATGCGCGACCTGGAACGCAATCAGCGCGCCTTCGCTGGCGGCGCGGTCGCGCAGATCGATGTAGCGCGCGCTCAGGACGAACTCAAGAAGGCGGACCTCGGCCTGTCCGCCGCACAGCAGGCGCTGGCGCTGGAAGGCCGCGGCGCCGGGCTGGACACCCGCAACCGGCATCTGCTGGCCGATCGCCAGCGTTCAGCGGTGAACGAACTGCGTCGTCAGGTCGAGGCGCTGACGCTGCGCGCACCGTTCGACGGCCAGGTCGGCCAGCTGATGATCGCCCAGCGCGCCAACGTCACCGCCAACGCGGCCGTATTGAGCCTGGTCGACCTGTCGGTGTTCGAAGTCGAGATCAAGGTGCCTGAGAGTTTCGCGCGTGATCTGGGTATTGGCATTCCTGCGGAAATCATGGGTAACAGCGGTAGCGGCAGCGGCACCTTCGCCGCGGCGATCTCGGCGGTGTCGCCGGAAGTAGTGAACGGCGAAGTCGCAGCGCGCCTGCGCTTCTCCGACAAGCAGCCCGCGGGCCTGCGCCAGAATCAGCGATTGAGCGCGCGGATCGTGCTCGATACCCGTCGCAACGTGTTGAACGTCGAGCGCGGCCCGTTCCTGGAACAGGGCGGCGGTTTATCCGCCTATGTCATGGATGGCGACATCGCCGTGAAGCGCCGGCTGCGCACCGGCGTCAGCAGTCTGGGCGCCGTAGAAATCATTGACGGCGCAAACGTCGGCGACCGCATCGTGGTTTCCGGTAGCGACCAGTTCGGCGACGCCGAACGCATCCGTATTTCTGGAGAATGATCATGCGCACATCATCCGGCTTCACCCATTCCAACATCACGCATTCCGACAACGACCACATTGCTTTCGACAACGCGTCCGACCCGTTCCTGTCCAATCTGAACTGGTCGAGTCAGGAACTGATCGATGCGGTGCGCTGGACGCCGCCGCCGCTGCATCGTTTCGCTTTCGCGCACTCGGCCAATGATGCCGCAACGCATCGCCCACGCCGCGGCGGCAGCTTTCTTGCGACGCCGCAGCTGCCGTCGCGTTTCCGCATCGGCGGCTGAGTCGGTCGCGTTCCGGTTTTACGCAAAGCACAAAGCTCGCGGCTGAAGCCGCTCCTACAAAAAAGGTATTTCCCATGTTGCACATGCAAGGCGTCACCAAGGTCTACCGCACCGAGCTGGTCGAAACCCACGCGCTCCGTGCGCTGGACCTGCACGTGCGCGAGGGCGAGTTCGTGGCGGTCACCGGGCCGTCTGGTTCGGGCAAGACCACCTTCCTCAATATCGCTGGCCTGCTCGAAGAATTCACCGGCGGCACCTATCTGCTCGACGGCGAGGACGTGAGTAAGCTCGGCGACGATGCGCGCTCGAAGCTGCGCAACCGCAAGATCGGCTTCATCTTCCAGAGCTTCAATCTGATTCCCGATCTCAACCTGTTCGACAACGTTGACGCACCGCTGCGCTATCGCGGCATGCCGGCCTCCGAACGCCGCCAGCGCATCGAAGAGGCCTTGACCAAGGTCGGGCTGGGCTCGCGCATGCGCCACTATCCTTCGGAACTTTCGGGCGGCCAGCAGCAGCGCGCCGCCATTGCGCGTGCGCTCGCCGGCAGCCCGCGCCTGCTGCTGGCGGACGAACCCACCGGCAACCTCGATTCGCAGATGGCGCGCAGCGTGATGGAGCTGATGGAGGAGATCAACGGCCAGGGCACCACCATCGTGATGGTCACCCACGACCCTGAACTCGCCGCGCGCGCGCAGCGCAACGTGCATATCGTCGACGGCATGGCCACCGACCTGCGCAACGACAGCGCCCTGATCGGTTCCGCGGTCACGCAGACTTCCACGGTCCCGGCCTGAGGGCAACGCCATGTTCGCCAACAGCATGTACGGCTATTACTTTTCGCTGGCCTTACGCAGTTTCAAGCGCAATAAAGTCCTGACCGCACTGATGGTGGTGGCGATCGCGCTGGGCATCGGCGCCAGCATGACCACGCTGACCGTGTTTCACGTGCTGTCCGGTGACCCGATCCCGCAGAAAAGCGGAAAACTGTTCTATCCGCGCCTCGACCCGGCGACCAAGACCGGCTACCAGCCCGGCCAAGAGCCGGAGTTCCAGATGACCCGCTTCGATGCCGAAGCGCTGCTGCGCAAAAAGCGCGGCGATCGCCAGGCGCTGATGACCGCAGGCGGCGTCGCGATTGAGCCGGGACGCAACGGGCTGAATCCCTTCGTCGCGAATGCGCGCTATACCACCGCGGATTTCTTCCCGATGTTCGATGCGCCCTTCGCATACGGTCGCGGCTGGACCGCGGAAGACGATCAGGCGCGCGCGCGGGTCGTGGTGATCTCCGCGGAGCTCAACGAAAAACTCTTCGGCGGCGGCAACAGCGTGGGCAAGTCGATCCGCGCCGAGCAGACCGCGCTCAAGATCATCGGCGTGCTAAAGGTATGGCGTCCCAACCCGCGCTTCTACGATCTGACCCAGAGCCGCTTCGGCTCGGACGAACAACTGTTCGTGCCGTTCTGGACGTCGCGCGCGCTGGACATGTCGCCGAGCGGCAACATGAACTGCTGGGACAGTGGCAATCGCACTGATGACGAAGTAGACAAGGAAGGCAACTACGGCATCAACGCGAGCTGCGCCTGGCTGCAGTACTGGGTGGAACTGGACTCGCCGGCGAAAGTCTCCGCGTATCGTCAGCATCTGAACAACTACTCCGATCAACAGCGAGCCGCAGGACGCTACGAGCGCCCGAACAACGTGCGCCTGGATGATGTGATGCAATGGATGGACGTGTACGGCGTCTTGCCGCCTGATGTGCGCTTGCAGAGCTGGCTGGCCTTCGGGTTTCTGTTCGTCTGTCTGGTCAACACCATCGGCTTGTTGCTGGCCAAGTTTCTGCGCCGCTCGTCCGAGATTGGCGTGCGTCGCGCGCTGGGTGCAACTAGGCGCGCGATCTTCGCTCAATACCTGATCGAGGCGGGCGTGGTCGGCCTCGCTGGCGGCGCATTCGGTTTGGGTTTCGCCTTGCTCGGACTGTGGGCGGTGCGTCAACAGCCCACGGAATATGCCGAACTCGCACATCTCAACGGCACGATGTTGCTCACTGCGGTCGGGATGAGTCTGCTCGCGAGCCTGCTGGCCGGCCTGTTGCCGGCCTGGCGCGCCTGTCAGATCGCACCGGCCATCCAGCTGAAATCGCAGTGATGCGGTGCGCCGGGCTTGCGTCCACCACACCCACGAATCCAGCGGACTGACGTCCGCTCTACACAGTGCCACCTGAGGTCACCATGGATATCCGCCCTATCCTTTCAACGCTGCGCCGTCACAAGACCGCGTCCGTGCTGATCGTGCTCGAAATCGCGCTGAGCTGCGCGATCGTCTGCAATGCGTTGTTCCTGATCGACACCCGCATGGAGCGCATGAATCGCGCCACCGGCCTCGCCGAAGACGAGATCGTCCGCATCAACGTCGCGGGCATCGGCACCAACGACAATGCCGATGCCTCCGCAAAGACCGATCTGGCCGCGCTGCGCGCGATTCCCGGCGTGAAATACGCGACCATGACCAACCATGTCCCGTTCGACGGCTCTTCCTGGAATTCGTCGGTGAGCATCAAGCCTGATCAGCAGATCCCCAGCCTCAACGTGGGCGTGTACATGGGCGACGAACAGCTGGTGGAGACTTTCGGCCTGAAGCTCGCGGCCGGTCGCGACTTCCTGCCGGAAGAATATATCGACATGAGCGGAATCGGAGACGATACCGCGATCGCCGCGACGATCGTGACCCGCGGCATGGCGGAAAAACTCTTCCCCGGCGAGAACGCGGTCGGCAAGCTGTTGCACGACAGCTGGGGCAGCAAGCCCATCAAGATCGTCGGCGTGGTCGATACTCTGATCCGCCCCAACGACAACGAAGGTCCGGTGAATGCGCAGAATTCGATGCTGCTGCCGATCCGGCCGA
>JAYUIZ010000698.1:0-1575 GCA_043765595.1 Lysobacter sp.
ACTGTCGCTGCCGACAGGCGAAAGCGCTGCCAGCCGCGCGCATCCGCCGGGCAGGGCTCGCGACGCGGGCCGGTCGTCGTGCCGGTCAGGAAGCTCAACTCGTGCCAGCCCCACACCGCGAAGGCAGCCACGAACGAAGCATAGGTTGCCAGCAAGCTAGTCGAGGGTGCGGCGGCGGCAATGGTGCCGACGCCGAACAGCGCGGCCATGCCCGTGATCGTCAGGCTGTTCGTGAAGCTGACGCGCGGGCGGTTGTCGAGCCAGACGACGAGCGCGGTCGAAACGAACCACAGCAGCGCCACGAAAACCAGCGGCAGGATATGGCCGCCCAAAGACACTGGCGTGCTCACCAGGCGGGCACCAGCCGGACTTTGGCGGGCACCGCGTTGCGCTCGGTGGGCATGCAATAGAGCCGGACCATGTGATAGCCGATTTTGGCTTTTGCCCAAGTGCGACCCACGGCTCCGGCTGCCTGTCCCTCGACATGGGCGATCCGGATCGCCTCCATCCGTGCACGGAATGCGGGGTGATCGCTGTCGAGCACCACCGGGAACACCTGCCGCGTGATCGCATTGCAGGTGCGGAACACGGTATAGTCATATTCGGTCGGGTCGATGCCGAGTGCCGCATGAAAATGCGGGCGGGCGTGGTCGCGCACATACATCGTTGCATAGACCGCGACGAGGAAGAACCGGATCCACAGCTTGTTGAGCCCGGTCAGGAGCTTGGGGTCCGACCGCATGACCAGCGCGAACGCCTCACCATGGCGGAACTCGTCGTTGCACCATTGTTCGAACCAGTTGAAAATCGGATGGATCATCCGGTCGGGGTTGCGCTGTAAATGGCGGAAGATCGTGATGTAGCGTGCGTAGCCGATCTTTTCCGACAGGTACGTCGCGTAGTAGATGAATTTCGGCTTGAAGAACGTGTACTTCTTCGAGCGCGTGAGAAAGCTCAGGTCCACGCGCACATTGAAGTCATTGAGCGTGTGGTTGATGAAACCGGCGTGACGGCCTTCGTCGCGGCTCATGTAGCCGAACAGCTCCCGCACATCAGGGTTCGTGCACCGCTTCTTGATCTCGGCATACAGGATGCAGCCGGAGAACTCCGCCGTGACGGAACTGATCAGAAAGTCCACGAACTCCTGCCGCAGCTTCGGCGGCAGCTTCGAAAAATCCTCGTCGAACTCCGCCGTGCGCTTGAAGTGGTTCCGGTTCGGATCCGACTTGAACTCCTGGACCATGGCGTCCCACTGGCCACGCATGGATGAAAAATCCAGCTTGTTCATCTCGTCGAAATCCGTGGTGTAGAACCTCGGATTCAGCGCGGCGTCCTGCGCGGCGACCGCCGTGCTCTCGGCGGTGCTGTGCGGCGCGTCATCCGTCAGCGCCGCCGGGTCATTGGTGATGTTGTACATATGCGTTCAGCCCTCGAAGCCGACTTCATAGAGTTCCGTGATGCGCGTCCGACCCATGACGCGCTCCCAGGCCCGGCGCGGCAGGCTCGCCTTCGACACCGTCGCGGTCGCCGCCATCGTGCGCTTTTCGTTCAGCGGGATGTAGCACGGCGCACCAT
>JAYUIZ010000699.1:0-1571 GCA_043765595.1 Lysobacter sp.
CGAAGCGATCGAGGTGGATCACGTCACCCGCGTGCGCCCTGCACGCATCCATGCCGGCACGGCACTTGGTGTTGCTGGCCTTGCGCTGGAAGTCTACGACGGCGTCGACAGCGTCCGGACCGCCGATCGCCTCGCAAGTGAGGGTAATCGCACTGGTGCCGAGTCGGAGCTGATCCATTTCGGTGCACGTAGCGTTGGCGGCTGGGCTGGAGCTGGCATCGGCATGGCAGGCGGTGCGTTGCTGGGCGTGGAGACCGGACCAGGCCTGTTGGTCACCGGCGCTATCGGTGGCGTCGCGGGTGTGTTCGCTGGTGACAAGTTCGCCGAGTGGACGGACAACCGCCGGATCTACAACCAAGAACTGGGCGGCAACACCTGGACCCACGATCCCGAAAATCCGTCGCTGGGTTGGCGGCGCAAGGCGCCGATCGACGGCACCGACGACAACATCGACAATGCGCGGCGTGGCGATTTGCGCGCTTCGCCCGCGACCGAAAACCAGCTCAACTATCAGGCTACGAGCGTTTCGGTGGAACTGGTGTTGCGTGGGCCACCATCACAGCGCGATCCGTTCTCCATCCCCGCGGAAGCGGGCGACCCGCCGAGCAGTCGACCGACAAACTGGGAACGCGATCCGGAGACCGGTAAGTGGCAGCGCGAGGTCTACGGCCCGTTCGTGGAACGCGGCGGTACCCCTCATTACACCGATCCAGCGAACGACGAGCGCGCGGCGCGACTGGATCGACAGGCCGCCGCCATTGTGGTTGAGAACGCCGCGAACAGCCCGGCGTCCATTGCCGCACGCTACGAGGACACCTACCTTCGCAATGGCTGGCAGGCGTATGGCGAAATGCCGGAAGCTGTGCGCAACAACCGAACGAATGTGGACAAGTTGATTGGATCGGATGGCGAATTCTACCAACGTCAGGCGAACGGCCGCTGGGTGAACGACGACATGATCGATCGCGTCAGCGGTAACCACATCGCGAGCGGCCGTCTGCACGATGAACTCGAAGCAACCCGCGATGTCCTGCAAGCGCGCTTGCCGCCGCCCCGCGAAATTCCGCCAGTGCCGCCAATGGACGCCGATGCGCGCCTGCGCGACACGGTTGCTGGCGCGTATCGCAGCGCGGGCGTCGATCCGAGCGCCGAGCAGGTCGCCGTTGCCGCAACCGCCGTGCGCGCGACCTGGGATGCGAACGGACTGGACCCGACCACCACCGCATTACAGGCGAAGCCACGGGCCGATGGTCAGTACGACCCCGACAGTCCCATCGCCAGCATGCGTCTGGAGGCCGACGGCAAAACCTATGCCATCGCCGCCGTGACGACGACGGAAGACATCCAGCGTGCGCAAACGGCGAAGGACACGGCGCCACATGTCATCGACAAGTCATCCGAGCAAATCCGGGATGCCCAAGGCCAGGCGACACGCGAGGCCAATCGCTTTGGACTGTCGCAGGATGAGGTGCATCAGGCCGTGGCGGCGCCGACCCGGTCGACCGGCAACGGACAGCGCGATGTCGAGTCGCGCGAAGTGGACACGCCGCGCGACGACGCGCAGCAGAAAC
>JAYUIZ010000700.1:0-4369 GCA_043765595.1 Lysobacter sp.
CGGATCAGGCCGCCTTCACTGCGATCGCCGCCAAATTGAAGCCGGCCAAGCCGCTCAAGCCGCTCAAGCCGAAGAAATGATGCCATTGGCGGGCTTGCAGGGCCGCAACGATGGTTTCACCGGAAGGCCGCTCAAGCGGCCTTTCTTTCGTACGGCGCAGACCCGACGCACGCCGATTTTGTGACTGGCCTCAAACTTTGCCCGATCCCGTTACAATTTATGCGAATCATCGGGGGGACCGAATGTCTACGATCCGAAGCGTCCAGGCACTGTGTCTGTCGCTCATTCTTGTTTTCACGCTTGCCGGCTGCGCCACCCAAGGCACCGCGGCAGGCGCTCCACCCATGGATGGGGGACAAACACAGGCCGTGGGCGCGTACCGGATCGGCGTGGACGATCAGGTCCAGGTCGCGGTGTGGCGCAACCCCGAACTCGGCATCACTGTGCCCGTGCGCCCGGACGGCATGATCTCGGTGCCGCTGATCGGCGACGTGCTGGCCGGCGGCCGCACCCCGCCGGAAGTGGCCAAGGACATCCAGGAGAAGCTGGCGGACTATGTCCGCGACCCGCAGGTCGCGGTGATCCTGACCGAGCTGCGCAGCCACGAATACCTGTCGCGCGTGCGTGTGACCGGCGCAGTGCGCCAGCCGGTATCGGTGCCGTTCCGTCCCGGCATGACCGTGCTCGATGCCGTCCTCGCGGCCGGCGGCCTGACCGAATTCGCCGCGCCCGACCGCTCGGAGCTGCACCGCAAGTCCGGCGACGGCGCGCGCACGTATCCAGTCAAGCTGGACCGCATCCTCAACCGCGGCGACCTCGCGACCAACTACCCGGTCGCGCCGGGCGACGTGATCACGGTCCCCGAGCGTACGTTCTGATGGGCACGCTTCGATGAGCATGCTTCGATGAGCACGCTTCAATGAGCATGACATCGCTGCCCGTGCGGCGGACGCCGGGCGCGCGCGCCGGCGCGCATGGCACCCCATCCGCGCTGACGCCGAACGAACTGCTGCCGGCGCTGCTGCACGAAGCGCGCCGCTATCAGCTGGCATTGGTCTCCATCTTCACCGCGATTGCGCTGATCGCGCTGCTGGTCGGGCTGTTCCTGCTGCCGCGCAAATACGTCGCTTCCACCTCGGTACTGGCGCAAGAAAGCGACATCCTGCAGCCGCTGCTGGAAAACCGCGCGGTCTCGACCCAGGCCGTGGACCGCGCCGGACTGGCGCGGCAGGTGGTGTTCGGGCGCAAGGTCATGGGCGAAATCCTGACCGTCGGCGGCTGGATGGACGAGAAGCCCTCGGCGGTGATGCAGGACCGCCTGATCGAACAGATCCGCGATCGCACCCGCATCAGCAATGCGCGCGAGAACCTGGTGCAGATCACCTACACCGACAACGCGCCGGAGCGCGCGTTCAAGGTCGCCGAGGCGATGGCGAATCTGCTGATCGAGGAAAGCCTGGCCAGCAAGGAGCGCGAAAGCCGCGAGGCCTACGAATTCATCGACAAGCAGGTCAACGACTATCACGCCAAGCTCACCGAAGCAGAATCCAACCTGCTGGCCTATCGCTCGGCGAACGCCGATGCGCAGCCCGGCAGCGCCACCGACGTGAGCAGCCGGATCGGCGTGCTGCGCACCCAGGTCGAGCAGACGCGAATGAGCCTGATGGAGCTGCGCTCGCGCGAGCAGGCGCTCACCGCGCAGCTGTCCGGCGAGTCGGCGGTGACCGCGGTGCAGACCCGCGAGACGCTGTACCGCACGCAGTTGCTGGATCTGCAGAATCAGCTGGACACTCTGCTGCTGAGCTATACCGACAAACATCCCGACGTGGTCCGCGTCCGTCACCAGATGGCCGATATCCAGGTCGCGATGCGCCAGGAAGAACAGCGCCGCAGCCAACCGCGCAGCGACGACCCCGGCGACGCGCGGCTCAATCCGATGTACCAGGAACTGCGCAGCCGGCAGGCCGAAACCCGCCGCGAGATCGCCGCGATCCAGTCGCGGATGGGCGCGTCCGAAGGCCTGCTCGGGGAAGAACTCGGCCGCGGCCGCCGCATCGCGTCCGCGGAGAGCGCGCTGGCCGAACTCACCCGCGATTACGAAGTGAACCGCGACATCTACCAGGACATGCTGCGCCGGCGCGAGAACGCGCGGGTGTCGATGGAACTGGATCGCGAACGCCGCGGCCTGACCATGCGCATCCAGGATCCGGCGCAGATGCCGGTGCGCCCCAGCGGCCTGCGTTTCATGCATTTCGCGATGGGCGGAATGGCGGCTGCAGTACTCGTGCCGCTGGGTCTGCTGTTCCTGCTGGTGCGCTTCGATCCGCGCGTGCGCTCGCCCGGACAGATCGAGCGCCAGGGCAACTTCCCGGTGCTCACCGTGGTGCCCGCATATCGAACAAAGCGCGACCGGCGCCGCGAATTCGGTCGCATGGCGCTCAGCGCGTCGATCCTCAGCGCAGTGGTCCTCGCCTACGGCCTGACCTATCTCTTCAAGCAGATGCAGCTGGCATGAGCCACGATTCCGATTCGAACGCAGACCGCCCAGCCGCAGACCGGCCAAGCGCAGATCGACCAGCCACGCGCGCGCTCAGCGCGGCGCGCACGAACGACGGCCCGGACCAGCCGCTGACCACGCGCCAGCTGGAAGAACGCCGGCTGATCCATCGCCAGGAATCGGTGCGCGAACACGCCGACGCCTTCCGCGAGCTGCGTACGCGCCTGCTCGCGCTGGGCAGCGGGCTGGCGCAGGTCAGCGGCAGCTTCGTCACCCTGGTGGCGCCGGTGCGCCACGGCAGCGGCGGCAGTTACGTCGCGCGCAATCTCGCCGCCGCGTTCGCGTTCGATGAATCCAGACAGGCGCTGCTGATCGATTGCGACGCGACCCACCCGGCACAGGGCGGCGCGCTGCAGATCGACGCCGCGCGCGGCGGGCTGATCGACTATCTCGAAAACGACGATGTGCCGCTGGGCGAGATCGTCTACCCCACCGGCGTGCCGCGCCTGCAGTTGATTCCGTTCGGCCGCAGCCGCGAAACCCCGGGCGAGAGTTTCAGTTCGTTCCGCATGCGTTCGATGATCGATTCGCTGCGCGCGCATCACGGCAACCGCCATCTGATCCTGGACGGCTCGCCGGTGCAGGGGTCTCCGGATGCGCGCATCCTGTCGGACCTCGCCGATCTGGTGGTACTGGTGGTCGGCTATGGACAAGTCGGCACCGACGCCATCGACAAGGCCGTCGCCAGTTTCCCGCCGGAGAAGTTCGCCGGCGTGGTCTTCAACCGCCGGCCGTAAACGGTCGTCCCGGAGGCCCTATGTCGCGCACCCGCCTCTACCATGCCCTGCTGCTTGCAGCGCTGGCGGCGACCCCGCACGCGGCGCATGCGCTGCGCGTCGACTACGTGGTCGATCTGATCGTCGAACGCAACGACAACCTGCTGCTGACCGCGGACGATCCGATCGCGCTCACGATCCTGCGTCCGGGCATCGGCTTCGACGTTCTGCACGACAGTTCGACCCTGCAGACCCGCATCAGCGGCCGCGCCGAATACCGCCATTACGGCGACCGCTTCGGCGATGTCGTCGACGGCACCCTCGACGCCCGCGTCAACTGGACCATCTTTCCCGAGCGCCTGAACTTCACGGTGGTCGACAGCCTGACCCTGCAGCCGGTGGACACGCTGGCCGCCGACACGCCCGGCAACCGTCAGCAGGTGAACATTCTGTCGGCGGGCCCGAGCCTGAGTTTCGAGTGGGGCGACGGCTGGCGCGGCTCCACCGAACTGCGCTACGTGCGCAGCGAAGCGGAGATTAGCGACGAATTCAATTCGCAGCGGATCGATCTGGCGCTGCGCGCGACCAAGCGTCTCGCGCCGACCAGCCGGCTCGCGTTCAACCTGCACACCCAGCAGGTGGATTTCGAACGGGACATCATCGCCCGCGACTACACCCGCTCGGAAGTCTTCGCGCGCTATTCGCGCACGCTCAACCGTCTGGATGTCGCGATCGATGCGGGTTATTCGCGCCTCGACTACAAGCGCGACCTGCCCGGCCTGGCCGGCACCCGCTCCGATCCGATGCTGCGCACCGAACTGACTTGGCGACCGAACGAGAGCCATCGCTTTGAAGCGCGGCTCAGCAGCGCGTTCTCCGATGTCGCCTCCGACAGCCTCGCCAGCATCGGCGAGGACGCCGGCCTGCCCACCGCAGTCGCGACCGGCGACACCGTGGTCAATGCCTCGCCCTTCCTGGAACGGCGGCTGGAAACGGAATACGCCTATACCTCGACGCGCTGGACCGCCAGCATCACGCCCTACGTGGACCGTCTGCGCTACGACGACACCGACCAATTCGACCAGAACGGTTTCGG
>JAYUIZ010000701.1:0-1570 GCA_043765595.1 Lysobacter sp.
GTGCGCGCTGAAGCGGTATTTCGCCGACCCCGGCCTGGCTGTGATCGAGGACACCTACGCGCGCGAACTGGCGATGCACGCGCAGAGCTTCGTCGGCAAAGAGCACGCGCTGCAGGGCGTGATTCGGCATTTCCGCGTCGAAGAAGAACCTGTTCCCGTGCCGCACACCGTGCAGGCGGCCGCAGCGCCGCCAGACATCGCGCACGCCCTGAAGAACCTGCTCGCGGCCGAGCTGCAGATGGACGCGGCCCAGATCGACGAGGACACGCAGTTTGTCGACCTCGGTCTGGATTCGATCACCGGGGTGACCTGGATCCGCAAAATCAACGCCGCTTACGGCACCAGGATTGAGGCGACCAAGGTCTACAGCCATCCGACGCTGCGCCAGTTCTGCGATTTCGTCGTCGAGCGCGTCGGGCTGCAGGGTGCCGTGCGGACGCAGTTCGTCGCCAATGCCGCCAATGCCGCCAAGCCAGCTCCTCCTGCGGCAGCGTCCGCATCATCGCCGACTGCATTGCCAACGACGACGTCGACCGTGCCGGCCAAGCCCGTCGCGACGGATGCCGCTACCGAGGAAGCGGATCTTTACGCTGCGCTCCGGCAGATGCTGGCGCAGGAACTGCACATGCCGGAGGCCGAGATCGACCCGCAACGGCAGTTCGTCGACCTTGGCCTGGATTCGATCACCGGGGTGACTTGGGTCCGCAGGATCAACGCCGCCTACGGCACCCGCGTCGAAGCGACCAAGGTGTACAGCTATCCGACTCTGGCCGAGTTCGCGCGCTTTCTCGCCGGCCTGCTGCCGGCGCGTCCGATCCAGTCGAGTCTGACCCAGCCGCAGCCGTCCTCCGCGCCCGCGGAACACACCAATGCAAGGCTGGTCGGTGCCAGATCGCTCGCTGAGCACGTGCGCCCGGCCGCACGGCCGGCCAGTACGCTGGCCTCGTGGCGCGACAATGCCGCGCGCCGGAAAACGGGCACCGACGCCATCGCCATCATCGGCATCGCCGGCCAGTTCCCGCGCGCCGTCGACCTCGACGCGTTCTGGCGCAACATCGCTGGCGGCAAGAGCTGCATCGACAGCGTACCGCCGCAGCGCTTCGACATCGACCGCTATTTCAACCAAGACATCTCGATCCCAGGCACTACCAACAGCCGCTGGATGGGTGTGCTGGAAGACAGCGATATGTTCGATCCGCTGTTCTTCAATATCTCGCCGACCGAGGCCGAGAGCATGGATCCGCAGCAGCGGCTGATGCTGCAGAGCTGCTGGCACGCGATCGAGAACGCCGCGATCGACCCGCGCAGCCTGTCGGGCAGCCGCTGCGGCGTGTTCGTCGGCTGCGGCGCGACCGACTACCACCAGCGCTCTCGCGAGCACCAGTTCAGCACCAGGGCTTCACCGGCGCGGCGATGTCGATCCTCGCCGCGCGCATCGCCTACTTCCACAACCTGCAGGGGCCCTGCCTGTCGATCGACACCGCGTGCTCCTCCTCGCTGGTCGCGATCGCGAACGCCTGCGACAGTCTGGTCGCGGACAACTGCGACTTGGCGCTCGCCGGTGGCGTGG
>JAYUIZ010000702.1:0-4354 GCA_043765595.1 Lysobacter sp.
GATGAGCGCCGACACATCCTTGCCCCCATCATCAACGACGATGGCATCAAAACTGCGTTGGCGGCAAAACTCGACAAGACTCGTGGCGCCGCAGGGTGGAACCATTTACCACCACTTCTGGCTCAGGATCTTGTGAGAGATCTGTCCCGGCTATTCTTGGACGACGGCAAGTTAACAGGCAGTTTAGTGAATTTGTGGCGGAAGCTCCACGCGGACCGTCGCATCGTCGAGCACTATCGACAGCGCTATGCGAGCATGCTTGACGATAAGCAGCCGGACTCGATCCCCGGCTTGCCGGACGCTTCTTCGGCTGCAATCATTGCTCGCTGGCGCGATGAGGATCATGAGACGAACGGGGCACGGTTTGATGAGATATATGCTCGCACAAAAGATGGGATAGCCGATTTTAAAGCAGATGCGGTTGTCTTGAAATTGAAGACGTTTCGGGACAAGCATCACGCTCACCTTGAAATGCAGAAGCTAGGCGATGAGCCGAAGCCATTTGAGGTTAATACACTAGGGCTCACCTTCCATGAGATTTTTTCATTTTGCGATCGCAGTATGGCAATCCTCGCTGATCTGGGAGTCCTTTTGACGCACGAGTCTTGGAGCCCTGAGCAGTTCGGCAGTGTGCATGCCGAACAGGGCAGGGATCTTTGGCTTACGTTAGCCCGGTAGTGCGTGGGAGCATTGCTCCATTTAATTTGGGGGGAATAGTGAGACTAGAATTAAAGCAGTTCACTGGCACGTTTGAAGTCGGCGAAGATAAATTTCCAGCAATATTTGAAGTAAGAGCGGAGGACGACGGCCGCCTTCAAATTTCGTTGATGCCGATGCTGACGCAGCATGCGCTCGCTCTCCAAAACACGATGGGAGAGCCAGGGTCGCCGGTTCAAGAAATTTCTCTCATGGGCAGTAATAAAAATGGAGAAACGTTTCTTTCGCATACTGTGAGCGTAAGTGGTGTGCGGATGACCATTCCTAATGACAATCCAGGGCAAATCCGTCTGTCGATGCGAGAGGCGAAAGTCGCAGGCGTCCTAGACAGCCCCGCTTTGTATCCGGCGATGCGTCTATGGTTTCGGGGTTTCAAATCCTCGTTCAATGCACCGGTCAAGACACTGCTGGGTCTGGTTGAAGTGCGGGGGTCTTACAAGAGTGTCGACGCAAGTGAAATGAGTGGGTTTGTCGCTGTGCACGCTGACGACGGGACAGACTTGGGCGGATGGGCGGAGAAGGCCGACAATTTTCTGACATTCATGCACCGTGGGCTGGCGTTTTCGCGTGGTGGACGCCTCCAAACGCCAGGCGTGGAACACTATGTTGGCGATCGTTGGGAGGCGACGTATTACGATGGATCAGGTTTCCAGGGCGGTTTGGCGCCTATCCATCACCTCAACCAAGGACCGTTTATCGGAGCGCTTGCTAAAAGATTTGAAGAACCAAAGCCATTTCCGGACATGCTGTGGACGGCAGTCGGGATGATGAACACCGACACGTCGTTTGATTCAATTCGATTGCTCATGTCGATGACGGCTCTTGATGCAATTGTTGAGCACATCATGCCCAAGTCCATGACGACGGTTATGCCAAAGGTTGACTTCGTGAACGTGCGAGACAAGCTACTGGCCGCGCTGTCGGAAGTTCCGCTTGATGATGAGGTTTATCGAGATATTTTGAGTTCGAAGATCAAGCAACTCAACAATAGGACTCTAGCTCAGAAGTTGCAGACTCTGCGAGACCATTACGCCCTTCCGTCGAGTGTGTTCACAGATGAAGCGATTGCTTAGGCCACGAAACGCCGTAATGCAATTGCTCACCCGAGTGAGAGTTCGGACAAAGATGACATTTGGCCCAAGATCATGCTGGTCCGCGAGTTCGTCTCCCAGATCGTCTTCCACGAAATCGGATATGACGGTCCTTACGAAAGCTATGTCGGGGGTTACAAGACGGTTCAGGGGAGGTTGGAGTAAGCGAAGCCTACAACATCGCCCTTACCGAATTCCAATGAGGTTTAGGTATGGCATTTGATCCATGGCAGGTCCGGACGCGGCTGACCAAGTCCGCTGCGCGTGTGTTGAGCCCGCATCAAATGGAAGTGCTCACGGCACGTCTCATTCTGTTGCGTGCTTACTGACGGACGAAGCAATTAGAAGGACGGCGTTCCCTCGGTCATTTCACCCTGCGGCGCTCTGATTGCCGCAGGATTGAACCTGATCATCTTTGCGACACATTCGATGGAAATGTTGTCCTTCCCGGGCTGCATTACTGTCATGTGCGCATTGGCTTTGGATCGGTCGTCGAAATTGCTCACGTGGGAAATCAGGTAGCGCGTAGCACCGTTGCGGAAAATCAGATCGTCGCCGATGCCGGCGCTCACGCCTTCGCCATGCTCCCAAACGAAGGTTTCGTTCTTCTCCGAGAGTTTGAGCTCCGGCGCCTGACCCGGCTTGCCATAGGTGTAGTGGATTGCCGTCTTCGCTTGGCAGACTTCGATCTGCGTTCCCCGGTCGGTCGGACACGAAAAAACGAGCGTCTCTCCCGGCCCACATGCCAATGCAGACATTGGAGCCCAGATGGACAACAACGCGAGTGCGGTCAGTTTCATAGGTCAGCTCCGGGTGGGCGGCAGGGGATCGGCAAAGGGATCGGGCGGCAGGGCGGCCTCCCGTTCTTTGACTCGCAGTTGTTCCTGCAGCGCGGCAGACTGGGCTTCCAGTTCCCGGTTTCGCTTGATGAGCGCCAAGTTGTCCGCCTGGACGTGCAACTGTGCGCCGCGACTGTGCGAGCGACGACCGTTGGCCACGATCGTTCGGGTCAGCTCGTTCGCGGCTTCCAGGTTTTGGGTAGCCATAGAAGGCGTTCCAGAGGTGGGCAAGCCGCTCGCCTGGCGACTGGTCCATCGCACGAGCCAGATTGCCCCGGCCAGGAGAGCGAGCGCAGGGACGGCCAACAATGGGCTGCTAGCGAGCGCGCCCAGGGTCAGGCCAATGGCGGGCAGCAAGACCAGCATCACGACCCAGACCCGCATGCCGCGGAAGAAGCCCCGCGGATCCTTCTGATGCCAGTGGATCAGTGCACTGATGACGGCGAACAAGATCACGGCGAAGGCCAAGGCCAGTGGGGCGCCGCCCCATTTCACATAGCTGATGAAGCCGAGGGCAGGGATGCCCCAGCGAAGAAGCTCACTTCTTTTCATAAAACTCCCCTTTCAACACCGGCCCACCGCCGGATGGTCTAAAAACTACTTCGGGAGTAGTATCACATCCATGGAGCGGGTTGGCATCATGTGGAAATCCTTTGATTCCATTTGTTCATGCCCGAAAAGCCCCCCATCCAGACCGTCTTGGCTGCCCGTATGAAGGCGGCCAGGAAGGCGCTTGGCATGTCGCAGGCCGTACTAGGGGTGAGCATGGGATTTTCCGAAGACACCAGTTCGGCAAGGGTCAACCGCTGGGAGCTGGGCATCAACAAGACTAGCTTGGAGCATGCCGAACAGCTCGCTGAGGTCTTGCGCGTTCCCTTTCCGGCACTGGTCAGCAGAGACGACCGCCTAGCCGCGGTGATCACCGGGTTCAGCATGCTGCCCAAGGCGCGCCAGCAGGAAGTGTGGGAGCTGATTGAACGGTCCTTGGGTGCTGACCAGGCTGAGGAAGTGCACGAGCGATTGGGAAAGGCCACCCCCAAAGCCAAAGCGAAGAAAAAAGCCACGGATGTGCAGCTCTAAGTCCGGCAGGAACGACCCCTGGCCATGTGGAAGCGGCAAGAAGTTCAAGCGCTGCCACGGCGGCCCCAACGCCGACTTTGACGGGGTAGCATGCTTTACTCCTTTGAGCCGTAATCGTCCAAGATACAGGCGAGCTTTTTGGTGACAAGAGCCTCGCGTTCCATCGGGCTGCTGACTCTTGTTCGTTTCGCTCCGCCCCGCTCAATCTCCAGAAACATCACAAATGCCGGACTTTCAAGATCGTCAGTCCGATCGCCATCGGCGGCCATCTTGTCCAGAAAGATACGTGCTTTGTAATGCGCCTCTTCAATCATGAATGGGTCATCTTCCGACATGGGTATTGCCTTGCCTGCATTGTTTGTGGTCCAGTTATAAGCCGTTAGAACCAGAGGGCAATCGCTCATGGCAAAGTCAGGCACGATCAACGATCTCCCTGTCGAAGCAGTAGAACGGATGTTGGCGAAAGATGCCTTGTCCATTGATGCGCTCATCGAACTGATCGCAATTACTACCGATCCCGAGAAGCTAAAGCTTCTCCTGGCTGCCTTGGAGAGAGCCATGGAACAGGAGGGTGCGGAGGCTGAGCGAATGGAAGACGAAGCCCGACAGATTCATGAAGCAGCGCAG
>JAYUIZ010000703.1:0-4353 GCA_043765595.1 Lysobacter sp.
AGGTGCGGCGCTTCGCCGATCGAAAGGTTCTGGCCGGTCTGGTCGAACTCTACGGCGCGCCGGTGCATACCGATTTCCATCCGACCGTGGCCCTTGGCGCACCGAAAAGCCGCTACAAGGTGGAGACGGTAAAGAGCGTGATGAATCTGATGGGCGTCGGCATGCCGGTGCTGGAATTCACCGGTGGACGCAGGCCGGTACCGGTCGCTACGAACGTGCACCCGGTGAGCCCCAGCATGGGCGCGATGGATCATGTGAACGCGCGCAGGGTGCGCGAGCGTCTGCTCGGCATCGGTACTGCGCAAGGTCTGGATCCCGCGGTCATGAAAAAGCTGGATGCGCTGATGTCGACCCGCACCGGCAAGGCCGAATGGCTGGATGCGGCCTCGGTAATCGCCGACTTCAGCATCGGTTATCTGACGCCAGCCGATCTGCAGGGCGTCTGGATCCAGCCCGCATGGGTTGGTGAACGCGCGAAGGACCCGGAGATCGCCGCGGTCTTGGCTGCGTACGAGGCTACGGCCAAGCGCGACGCGGTGGCGATGTACGACACCGGCGTGGCGGGTCTGAAAGTGGTGCCCGGCACTGCGCCGGCATTGGTACGGGATCACCTGCTGGTGATCGCGATGCTGGGGGCGGTTGGGCAGGACAAGGGCGAACTGGCGATCGCGCTGGAGCGCGAGCAGGGTGCTTCGGTGCGCGTGAGCAACGAGTATTACTGGACCGCTCGCGCCTATATTCCCGCTTGGTTGCACGCGACCGGACGCGTAAAGAAAGCTACTCGATCCCCAGCTTCTTGAGCTTGTAGCGCAGCGCGCGGAAGGTGATTCCCAGCGCTGCGGCGGTCTTGGTCTTGTTGTAGCGGTGTTCCTGCAACGCCTGCTGGATCGCGTTGCGTTCGATCTCCTCGATGTACGAGGGCAGGGCGCTGGTGCTGGTGTCGCGCGGATTGCCGCCGCGCGGATCTGCGCCGGCCGCTGTATTGGCCGAGGGCGGTGCGGACATCATTCCGGCGATCGGTTGGATCGCCGCCTGCGGCGCGGCGGCTGCAATGACTGGAATCTGCGGTGCGCTGGGCAGGCGCAGGTCGCGGGCGTCAATGATTTCGTCGTCTGCCATGGCCAGCGCGCGTTCGAGAATATTTTCCAGTTCGCGGACGTTGCCCGGGAACGGATAGATTTCGAGTGCGCCGACAGCGTCCGCCGACAGGGTGGGCGCGCGCCGTTTCATGGCATAGGCGAGACGTTTAAGGATGGCTTCGGACAACAGCGGCAGGTCGCCTGCGCGCTCGCGCAGCGCAGGCACATCCAGTTCGATCACGTTGATGCGATAGAACAGGTCGTGGCGGAATTTGGCTTCGGCGACCAGGACATCGAGATCCTTGTGGGTGGCCGACAGGATGCGCACGTCGACCGGAATCTCGACGTTGGCGCCGACCGGGCGCACGGTTTTTTCCTGAATCGCGCGCAGCAGTTTGACCTGCATCGACAGCGGCAGCTCGGCGACTTCGTCGAGGAACAGGGTGCCACCGTCGGCGGCCTGGAACAGGCCGGGTTTTTCGGTATGCGCGCCGGTGAAGCTGCCTTTCTTATGGCCGAAGAACTCGCTTTCCATCAGTTCGGCGGGAATCGCGCCGCAGTTGACCGGAATGAACGGCCCGGCCGCGCGCGAGCCCTGCGCGTGGATGGTGCGGGCGACCAGCTCCTTGCCGGTGCCGGATTCGCCGCTGATGTGTACCGGCGCCTGGCTGCGGGCAACCTTGGTGATGGTGTCGCGCAGGCCGACCATCGCCGACGAGTCGCCCAGCAGCAGGGTCGCGCCTTCGGGGTTGGCCTGGCGGCGGGTGTTGAGATCCAGCGCCTGACGGACCAGGCCGCGCAAAACGGTAAGGTCCACCGGTTTGGTGACGAAGTCGAAAGCGCCGCTCTTGAGCGCTTCCACCGCCGCTTCGACGTTGCCGTAGGCAGTGATGACCGCGACCGGTGTAGTCGGGAAGCGGGTGGCGATCTCGCTGACCAGCTCCAGCCCGGAACCGTCGGGCAGGCGCATGTCGGTGAGGCACAGGTCGTAGGCGACCGTGCTGAGCATCTCGCGTGCCACTGCCAGATTGGGAGCCGTGTCGGTGCGCAACCCCATTCGCCCCAGTGTCACCACCAGAAGCTCACGGATGTCATGCTCGTCATCGACAATCAGCGCACTGCGTTGCTCAGTCATATTGCCCTCCTGCGTCAACTTTAGTCCATTTGCGGCAGTTGTAACAGCCGCAAATCCGATCATGCGAGACGATCAAGACATTCAATCGGACTTTTCGAGCGGGCTTTTCGAGCGGACCTCTCACCCAGGGTCAGGCAGGTAGCAGCGTGTGCTGCCCGGGCATGCTGATCCGGAAGCAGCAACCGCCGCCGGGCAGGGAAACATGGTCGAGCGAGGCGCCGTTCGCGCGGCACAGTTCGCGGGCGATGTAGAGGCCCAGGCCGGTGCCGTGTTCCGACGTGGTGAAGAACGGGCGAAACAACTGCGGCACCACCGCATCGGGAATGCCGGGGCCGCGATCAATCACGTCAATCACCGGCGCATCCTCCAGACAATAGGTGTGCAGGGTGATCCGCGCCGCTTCGCCGGGCATATTGCCGTGGCGACGCGCATTCTGGACCATCGCGGTCAGCACTTGATGCAGGTGTTTGGGATCGACCAGCGCGGGCACCATCGGCTGTGGCGCAGCGAGCGTGATGTTGTCGGTTTCATCCGGCACGCTCTGCTTGAATTCCTCAATGAAATTGCGCAGGAACGCGACCAGTTCGATGTGCTCGGCGGTTGCGCGTTCGCGCCGCGCCAGCCCCAGCACGCTCTCGACGATGCTGTTGGTGCGCATGCATTGCTGATGGATGATCTGAACCATGCGGCGGTCGACGTCGGGCAGTTCGCGCGACTCCTCCAACAGCTGCGCGGCGTAACTGATCGCCGCCAGCGGGTTGCGGATCTCGTGCGCGAGGCTGGCCGAGAACCGCCCCATCGCCGCGAGCGTCAGCGATTCCGCGCGGCGCGACACCAGCGAAGTATCGTCGAGGAAAATCAGGGTGTTGTCGCTGTTGGCCAGCAGTCGGGCGAAGCGCGGCACGACTTCGAACTGATCGCCGCCCAGGCGCAGCGGGGTGTCGTTGCCCAGCCCGTTGCGCAGCCACTCGCTGAGCCGCAGCGCGAGTTCCGGAGCGGCCTCGGCGAGACTGCGGTTGCCGGCCGCGCCTTCGCCCAGCAGCAGCATCGCCGCTTCATTCGCCAGCCGGATCTGCGCCTCGCGGTCCACCAGCAGCACGCCGGTGCGCATCCGGCGGATGATCAGTTCGTTGATCTCCGCCAGCCGCACCGCTTCTGCGCCGCGGCGTGCGGCCAGCGCCTCGGTGGCGCGCATCTGCACCCGCAACTGGTGGGTCAGGGTGGCGATGGCGAGGAAGCTGACGGTGAACATCATCAATTCCGCTATGGGTCGCGGCTGCTGTTGTTCGACCAGCAAAGTCCATAGATATCCGATGGCGAGGCCCGCCGAGGCCAGTGCGGCCACGCTCAGGCCCATGCGCAGCGACAGCAGCAGCGATGCCGAGCCGACGTTGAACAGCAGCATCAGGGCCACGCCGGAGGTCGCCGTGGGCACCGCATGCGCGACCAGCGCACCGATCACGATGTCGATACCGACGCCGATCAGGGTCGGCGCCACCACGTTCTTCGCCTTGCGCGCGTGGAACACCAGAATCAGCGCGAGGACGACATAGGTCGTGGTCACCGCCGCCACCAGCCCTTCATGGCCGGCCTGCGGCTGCAGCGTCGCGATCGGGCCGAACACCACCAGTGCCAGCACGCCCGCCTCAAGCACCCGGTACAGCGCGAACAGATAGAGTTCGCGCCGTTGGTAGTCCTGGGTCGGCTGGGTAGCGGTGGCGGAAGGGCTCAAACCCAGGTCCTGGGGGGCGGTGGGGCGAGTATAGGCGTCCGGCCCGATTTCCGGCCCTGCTCCGGCCCGATGCAGGCCCGATCCCGGCACGGGTTGGCTGCGGCTCCACGCATCGGCGACAATAGTCAGCTGTCCGCACCGGACCGGTCCCATAGGCGGTCCGGTCCGCCCGCGACCCCCGCACCCGCGTGCGACACGTTTTCCCGCATGGAACCCACATGAATTTCCACGAATATCAGGCGAAGCAGTTGTTTGCCGACTACGGCATCGCAGTCCCGGCCGGGCGCGTCGCGCGCACTCCGGAGGAGGCCGTCGATGCGGCCAAGGCCATCGGCGGCGATTTCTGGGTGGTGAAAGCCCAGATCCATGCAGGCGGTCGCGGCAAGGCCGGCGGCGTCAAGCTTGCC
>JAYUIZ010000704.1:0-4340 GCA_043765595.1 Lysobacter sp.
TCGGCGCGTTCCTTCGGGTCGGCCAGCAGTTCGGCTTCCAGCGCCAGGTCTTCTTCGTGACTGCGTCCGCGCGGGCGGGTGCCAGCGATCGGGCGCACGGTGACCGTGCCCTGCCCCTGCGCGTCGTGTTCCAGCCGCACCAGGATCTCCGGCGACGAACCCACCACCTGGGTGCCGCCGACATCGAGGAAATACATGTATGGCGATGGATTCAGGGCGCGCAGCGCGCGGTATACGTCGACCGGGCGCGCGCGGAACGGCACCGATAGGCGCTGGCTCAGCACAACCTGGAAAATATCGCCAGCGCGGATGTATTCCTTCGATTTCTCGACCGCAGCGATGAACCCCTCGCGGGTGAAGCCGGAGACGAAATCGTCTTCGTTCAAGCCCACCGAATCGCGGGTTTCCGGATAGCCGGGGCCGCCCTGACGCAGGCGGTGGGTCAAGGCGTCCAGGCGCCGGTTCGCGCGTCCCCACGCCTGCGGCTCGCGCGGGTCGGCGTGGACGATCAGATACAGCCTGCCCTTGAGGTTATCGAACACCGCAACGTCGCGGCTTTCCATCAACAAGATGTCGGGGGTGCCGAGTTCGTCCGGCTTGCTGCTGCCGCTGAGGCGCTGTTCGACGTACTGGATGCATTCAAAACCGAACCAGCCGACCAGGCCGCCGGTGAATCCGGGCAACCCGGGCAGGCGCGGAATGCGTTCCGCGCTGCGCAGGCGCTCGACTTCCGCCAGCGGGTCGTCGACCACGCGGGTTTCAACCAGTTCGCCCAGCTCGGTGACGAACAGGGTGTGGCCGGCGAAGGCGTACACGCGATGCGCGGGCAGGCCGATGATCGAATAACGGCCGAAACGTTCGCCGCCCTCGACCGACTCGAACAGATAAGTGTGCGGGCCGTCGGCGAGCTTCAGATACACCGACAGCGGCGTATCGAGGTCGGAAAGCACTTCGCGCACCACCGGGATCAGGGTGTGTCCTTCGGCGGCGTACTGCTGGAATTGTTCGAACGAGATCACGCGATGAATCCTTGAAGAGCGGCGGAGTAGGAACGGTTCGGCTCAACCGCGCCATCGTCCGTTTGCACCGCTGCTTGTGGCGGTTGCGGCCGCTGCGGCCGGTCGATGCCGTGGCGTGATCGGGTTCGTTGATCGGTCCATGACTGGCCATGCTAACGGCTTCGGACCAGGGTCGCACCTGCGCCATACCGCGGTCACGGAACCGTCACCGTTCGCCCGGAGAATAAGAGTCCATCGCAGGGAAGACGGACGGAAGCGGGATTGCTTCCAAAATGTAGCGCTCAAAACGCCGGCTTGCCGGCATTTTGTTTTTTGGGCACTCCCGAGTTTGCCCAATGCCAGTCACTTAACGCGAACTGTGCGTGTCAACTGACGGGCATTAACGGCATGCCGGAGTTTTGTTTTCCGCTGCGTGTCACCAGTCACGTCGCCGCATTCGCGGCCAGTAGCGGACTATCCGGCGGCAGATGCATCCGCAGACGTCCGGGAACGCATTCGATCCGGAACGCACGCGCTTCCACAGGTTCTCCGTCCAGATTCAAGGTGAGCGGCTGGTCGGCGGTGATCGTCAGCCACCGGCGCTGCCGGCGCATCGAGACCCGCTCCAGCGCGGCCTGCTTGCCCTCGGCGATCAACGTACCGACGGTAGCAGTCACTTCGCCTTCCAGCGTCGGTACGAGGGTGATGTCCAGCAGCCCGTCGTCGACGACCGCATTCGGGCAGAGCACCTGTCCGCCACCGGCCTGACGGCCATTGCCGATGCCCAGCGCGATGAAATCGCCCGACCACGCGAAGTCTTCGGCTTCGAAGCGCGCGTGGCTGGATTCGATCTGGCCCATGCGCGCCAGTCCACTGACGACGTAGGCCAGACCGCCGAGCATTTTCTTCAGGCCTGCCTGGGTCTCGGTAGTAACGGTGGTGCCGAAGCCGCCCGACGCCAGATTGATGCACCAGTGCTGCGCGCCGTCGGCTTCGATGCACAGCATGTCCACCGGCCGCGGCACAGACGTACGCACCAGATCCAGCGCCGCTTCTGCTTTGACCGGAATGCCCGCAGCGGTGGCGAAATCGTTGGCGGTACCCAACGACAGCACCGCCAGCGCAGGCAGCGCATCGGCCGATGCGTTGCGCTGGGCCAGCGCCTCGGCGAGCTCGCGGACGGTGCCGTCGCCGCCGCCTGCAATGACTGTTCGTGCATTCGCGGCGATGGCTTCATCGATGTAACGCACGGCGTCGCCTGCTTCCCAGGTGACCCGCACCGCCAGCCGCAGGCCACGTCCGCGCACCGCTTCCACCGCCAGCCGCACATCATCGTCATTCGCCTGCTTGCCGTTGAGGATCAGCCAGGTGTCATGATCCGCTGCGTCGCGGGGGCCGGCGTTGGTATTCATGCGCCGCGCACCGCGGCGACCGCGGCCTTCATCTGCGCGACCACGGCGGCGTAATCACTTTGGCCGAAGATCGCCGAACCGGCGACGAAGGTGTCGGCACCAGCTGCCGCGATCTCGGCGATATTGTCGGGCTTCACGCCGCCGTCGATCTCCAGCCGGATCGGCCGGCCGGTGCGCGCGACCACGGCATCGATGCGCTGACGCACCGCCCGCAGCTTATCCAGCGCCGAGGGAATGAAGCTCTGGCCGCCGAAACCCGGGTTCACCGACATCAGCAGCACCAGATCAAGCTCTTCCAGCACGTAGTCCACCACTTCCACCGGGGTGGCCGGATTCAGCACCACACCGGCCTGGCAGCCATGCGCCTTGATCAACTGGATGGTGCGATGCACGTGCCGGCTGGCTTCGGGGTGGAAGCTGATCAGCGACGCGCCGGCCTTGGCGAAGTCCGGCACGATGCGGTCCACCGGCTCCACCATCAGATGCACGTCGATCGGCGCAGTCACGCCGTGCTTGCGCAGCGCCTCGCAGACCAGCGGGCCGATGGTGAGATTGGGCACGTAATGGTTGTCCATCACATCGAAATGCACCCAGTCGGCGCCGGCGGCGAGGACGGCATCGACCTCCTCGCCCAGTTTCGCGAAGTTGGCAGACAGGATGGACGGGGCAATGACAGTGGATTGCATGGGGCCGTTTTCGGAGGAGCGGCTTCAGCCGCGAGCCCGCGCATTATCGCCCGCCTCCTCCTGTGGGAGCGACGCGAGTCGCGACAAACAGCGCCGCACGCCCACCGCAGCCGCGATATCAGGCGCTGGGGTCGCGCAGATGCTCGCTTTGCTCCCCTCTCCCGACGGGAGAGGGGTTGGGGGTGAGGGTACGGCGAAGCGGGGACACCGCAGGCGGACGCATCCTCATCCGGCGCTGCGCGCCACCTTCTCCCGGAGGGAGAAGGAAAAGCAAACGGCTTCAGTACGAACACATCGCCCAGACGCTCAAACACTGGAAGCTCTTCCTCACGCCGAATACGCAAGGCCTCCTCCAATTCGCCACGCGACTGCACGATATCCGCAATGCTGCCCTGCGTGATCGCACGCGAATGCGTATCCCATCGTCATGGCCTTTCGACACGCGCAGATGCTCGCTTTACTCCCCTCTCCCGCCGGGAGAGGGGTTGGGGGTGAGGGTACGGCGAAGTGGGAACACCGCAGGCCGACGCACCCTCATCCGGCGCTGCGCGCCACCTTCTCCCGGGGGGAGAAGGAAGGCTCTTCTACGGGGGCGAAGCGTTGTCGTCACTCTCCCCAAAAAACTGCGCTATCAAGCCGCGAATGATCCCCGCCTCGGGCAACCGCAAACGCTCGGCCTCGGCCAGCGCCTGTTGCAGCAGGGTGTGAATCTCAGGGCGATCCTCCGGCCGGCCGCGCTGCGCCAACGTGTTCGCCAGATTCGTGCGCCCCACCCACAGTGAATGTACATCGCCCAGATGCTCGTACACCGGAAGCTCTTCCTTCCGACGGATCCGCAACGCTTCCTCCAGATCGCCATGCGACTGCAGGATGTCCGCAATTTTGCCCTGCGTGATCGCACGCAAACGCACATCGCCAAGACGCTCATACACCGGCATCTGTTCCTCTCGACGGATCCGCAAGGCCTCCTCCAGATCGCCACGCGAATGCAGTATGTCCACAATCTTGCCCTGCGTGATCGCACGTTCACGGGCATCGCCCAGACGCTCGTACACAGGAAGCTCTTCCTCCCGACGGATCAGCAACGCCTCCTCCAGATCGCCACGCAACTGCAGGATGTCCGCAATCTTGCCCTGCGTAATCGCACGCTCACGTACATCGCCCAGACGCTCGTACACCGGAAGCTCTTCCTCCCGACGGATCAGCAACGCCTCCTCAAGATCGCCACGCAACTGCAGGAGATC
>JAYUIZ010000705.1:0-4328 GCA_043765595.1 Lysobacter sp.
GTTGCAAGTCCGGCTTCCAGCACCGCATGCGCGGTGCCGACGCTGGGGTGGCCGGCGAACGGTACTTCGCGGCGCGGGCTGAAGATGCGGATGCGATAACTGGCGTCGTCGCTGGTCGCAGGCAATACGAAAGTGGTTTCCGGCAGCCGCGTCCAGCGCGCGATGGCCTGCATGTCGTCGTCGCTCAGGCCCTCGGCTTCAAGCACCACAGCCAGCGCATTGCCGGCGCCGGGGCGATCGGCAAAGACATCCATCTGCAGATAACGAAGGGCGGTCATGGTGGCTGTCCGGGTCGAATAGAATGGCGGGTCCGGCCCTGCGCCGGCCCCCTCAGTCTAACCAAGCCCGACCTTCCGATGCCCGAGACACACTCTGCCGATACCCGCTGGATCGTGCTCAAATTCGGCGGCACATCCGTGTCGCGCCGCCACCGCTGGGACACCATCGGCCGGCTGGCGAAGAAACGGGCGGATGAGGGCGATGTTCACAACGTCGAAAACCGTGTGCTGGTGGTGGTGTCGGCGCTGTCGGGCGTCACCAATGAATTGACGGCCATTGCCGATGGCCGCGAGATCGATGCGCGCATCGATGCGCTGGTCGAAGGTCATCGTACGTTCTGCGCTGAACTCGATCTGGACCCGGATGCAGTACTCGGCGAACGCCTCGCGATCCTGCGCGCGCTCGGTAGCGACCCGCGCGCAGCCTCACGCAGCCTGGAGTGGCAAGCCGAAGTGCTGGCGCAAGGCGAGTTGCTGTCGTCGACGCTCGGTGCCGCCTATCTGCGCGCACAGGGGCTCGACTTCGGCTGGTGCGATGCCCGCGACTGGCTGTCGGCGGTGTCGCTGCCGAACGCCAGCGCTTGGGCGCAGCGACTCTCGGTGAATTGCAAATACCGCGACGATGCCGATTTTTCCGCGAGGTTTGCGATGCAGCCGGCGCGGATGCTGATTTCGCAGGGTTTCATCGCCCGCCACGCCGACGGCGCTACCGCGATCCTCGGCCGCGGCGGTTCCGACACCTCGGCCGCGTACTTCGGCGCGTTGCTCAAAGCGCAGCGGGTCGAGATCTGGACCGACGTGCCCGGCATGTTCAGCGCCAATCCGCGCGAAGTGCCCGATGCGCGCCTGCTGGCCCGTCTCGACTACGCAGAAGCGCAGGAAATCGCCACCACCGGCGCGAAAGTGCTGCACCCACGTTCGATCGCGCCGTGCCGGGACAGCGGCGTGCCGATGGCGATCCTCGACACCGAACGCCCCGAACTACCGGGCACGCGCATCGATGGCAGCGCCGCGACCGTGCCGGGCGTGAAAGCGATCAGCCGCCGCAACGGCATCGTGCTGGTGTCGATGGAAAGCATGGGCATGTGGCAACAGGTCGGTTTTCTCGCCGATGTGTTCGAGCGCTTCAAGCGCCACGGCCTGTCGATCGATCTCATCGGCTCGTCCGAAACCAACGTCACCGTGTCGCTCGATCCCAGCGAAAACCTGGTCAGCAGCGATGTGCTCGCGGAGCTGTCCGCGGACCTGTCGGAAGTCTGCCGGGTGAAGGTCATCGCGCCGTGCGCGGCGATCACCCTGGTTGGCCGCGGCATGCGTTCGCTGCTGCACAAGCTGTCGGACGTGTGGGCGACGTTCGGCCGCGAGCGCGTGCATCTGATCTCGCAGTCCTCGAACGATCTCAACCTGACCTTCGTCATTGACGAAGCCGATGCCGACGGCCTGTTGAACGAACTCCACGCCGAACTGATCCGCGGCGGCGCGATGCCGGTGCAGGACGCGAGCGTGTTCGGCCCCAGCTGGAGCGAGATCGCGCACGGCAAGCCGCAGCGCGAAGCGCCGTGGTGGATCGCGTATGCCGCTGAGCTGGTGGCGCGCGCCGCCGCCGGCACGCCGCGCTACGTCTACCACCTGCCGACCGTGCGTGCGCGTGCGCGGATGCTGCGCGAGACCACGGCCATCGATCGCCGCTTCTACGCATTGAAAGCGAATGCGCATCCCGACATCCTGCGCGCGCTGGACGCTGAAGGTTCCGGCTTCGAGTGCGTGTCGCTGGGCGAGGTGGAACATGTGTTCGCGACGTTGCCGGACATCGATCCGCAGCGCGTCTTGTTCACGCCGAGCTTTGCGCCACGTGCGGAATACGATGCCGCGTTCGTGCGCGGCGTGAACATCACCGTCGACAGCGTCGAAGCGCTGCAGCGCTGGCCCGACACCTTCCGCGGCCGTTCGTTCTGGCTGCGCCTGGATCTGGGTCGCGGCGACGGTCATCACGAGAAAGTACGCACCGGCGGCGCAGATGCGAAGTTCGGACTGCCGTTGGCGCGTGTCGATGCCTTCCTCGACGAGGCGCGCAAGCTGGACGCGAAGATCGTCGCTCTGCATGCGCATCTGGGCAGCGGCATCGACAACCCGGGCCACTGGCGCGATGTCTATGCGGACCTCGCCGGTCTCGCGGAGCAGATCGGTACCGTCGACACGCTGGATATCGGCGGCGGCCTGCCGGTACCGTATACGCCGGACGCGCGGCCCTTCGATGTCGCCGCCTGGCGCGCCGGCCTGGATGAGATCAAGGCCGCGTTCCCGCGCTTCCGGCTTGCGGTGGAACCGGGACGTTATCTTGTCGCCGAAGCGGGCGTGCTGCTGCTGCATGCGACCCAAATCATCGAAAAGGACGGCCTGCACCGCGTCGGTCTGGACGGCGGCATGAACGCGCTGATGCGGCCGGCGATGTACGACGCCTACCACGGCATCCACAATCTTTCGCGGATCGACGATGGTGAAACGGCCGCGTTCGACGTGGTCGGTCCGATCTGCGAAAGCAGCGATGTGTTCGGCCGCGCGCGCATGCTGCCCAAGGCCACAGCGGAAGGCGATGTTGTGCTGATCGCCGATGCCGGGGCCTACGGCATGGCGATGGCGCATACCTACAACCTGCGGGCGCTGCCGGTAGAGGAAATTCTTGATGTCTGATGTCTCCATTTCCGCGTGGGAATTCCAGCGCGACGAAATTCGCGCCTTCCGTTTCGTCCGCTGCGGCTTCGATGTGCAGACCGGCGTCGCGCAGCTTGTCTATGCCTTCGATGATGGCCACGAGCTGATCGAAACCGTAACCGTGCCCGGCGCGCCGTTCGATCTGGATGATGCCCGTTACGCCGCCGCTGAACAGGCGCTGCGCCTGCTGCACCTGATCGCCGGCGTGAGCTACTACAAGGCCGCGGTGCCGCAGGAGATCCGCATCGATGGTGACGCGATTGATGCCAATGCCGCCGCGCTGCTGGAAATGATCTATCTCAATGGTCTTGGCGAATTTGCGTATCGCAATGGCCTGAATCTCCACGGCAAAATCGCGTTTCCCGTAGGAGGGCCCGTAGGAGGGCCTTCAGGCCCGAGCTTTGACGAGATCGTGCCATCGGAGAAAGGGATCGGGGCTAAAGCCCCTCCTACAGCCCCTCCTACAGCCCCTTCTGCGAATGCCGTTGCGCTCGGCCTGCGCGAACACGCGCTGGTCGCGATCGGCGGCGGCAAGGACTCACTGGTCAGCATCGAGGCGCTGCGCGGTATCGGCGTCGAACAAACGGTGACGTGGATCGGCGGTTCGCAACTGATCAAGGCCTGCGCGGAACGCACTGGATTGCCGACGTTGAATCTCGGTCGCCAGCTCGCGCCGGAATTGTTCGACTACAACCGTCAGGGCGCGTGGAACGGGCATATCCCGGTGACTGCGATCAATTCGGCAATCCTGGTATTCGCAGCGGTGCTGCTGGATGCGGATCAGGTTGTGTTTTCGAACGAACGCTCGGCCAGCTACGGCAGCATGATCATGTTCGATGACGGCAGAGGCACTGGCGAGGTCAATCACCAGTGGTCGAAGGGCTGGGCCTTCGAGCAGGCGTTCGGTGACTACGTGCAGCGCCACGTCGCCGCCGACCTGAAGTATTACTCGCTGCTGCGCCCGCTCAGCGAGTTGGCAGTGGCGCGGCAGTTTGCGAAAACCGATCGCTACGACGCACACTTTTCCAGCTGCAACCGCAATTTTCATATCCTCGGCGAGCGCCCTGTGAATCGCTGGTGCGGCGTCTGCCCGAAATGTCATTTCGTGTTCCTGGCGCTGGCGCCGTTCATGCCCAAGCCGCGCCTGGTCGGCATCTTCGGCCGCAATCTTCTGGACGATACGTCGCAGATCGGCGGCTACGATGCGCTGCTTGAATATCAGAATCACAAGCCGTTCGAGTGTGTGGGCGAGGGCAAGGAATCGCGCGCGGCGATGGCTTGGCTCAGCGCGCGCCCCGAATGGCGCGAGGACGAAATCGTCGAACGCTTCGCCCGCGA
>JAYUIZ010000706.1:0-1556 GCA_043765595.1 Lysobacter sp.
CGTCGCCGATGCTGCGGCCATCGATGCTGCGCACTGGCGCCAGTCCGGCGAAGGTGCCGGTGGTGAAGGCTTCCTCGGCGGAATACGCCTGGCTCAACGTGAAGTTTTTCTCGAAGCAGGGAATGCCGGCCTCGCGGCATGCGCGCAGCACGTTGGCGCGGGTGATGCCGCCCAGGCAGTAGTCGCCGGTTGATGTCCACACTTCGCCGCGGCGCACGATGAAGAAATGCGTGGAGTTGCAGGTCGCCACGAAGCCGTGCGGGTCCAGCATCAGCGCTTCGTCGGCGCCGGCTTCGATCGCCTGGATGCAGGCGGTGATGCAGTTGAGCTTGCTGTGGCTGTTGAGCTTCGGATCCTGCACGTCCGGATAGCCGCGGCGCACGTGCACGGTGAACAGGCGCAGCCCGGCGGCGAGGGTTTCGGGCTTGGCGATCTTGAACTCGGGAATGATCACCACCGTTGCCGGCCCCACCGTCACCCGCGGGTCCTGATAGGGCGTGCGCTTCACGCCGCGCGACACCATCAGCCGGATGTGTGCGCCATCGCGCATGGCGTTGGCGGCCAAGGTGTCGTAGACCGCCCGGGTCAGCTGCGCGCGATCCATCCCAATGTCCAGTGCGATGGCTTTGGCACCCTCGAACAGGCGATCGAAGTGTTCGTCGAGAAACACCGGGTGCCCAGCGATGATCCGCAGACCTTCCCAGACGCCGTCGCCCAGCACGAAACCGCTGTCGAAGACCGACACCGTGGCTTCTGCCCGCGGCTTCAGTGCACCGTTGATCCAGATCCGGATCTCCACATTGCGCGGGTCGTCGTGGAAGTCGTGGATGCTTTGCGCCATCGGTCGTTCTCATCGGAGATGGTCGAGTGTAGAGCGTGCCGTCGGGTCGCAGGGACGGGCAGGAGTGATCCGGGAAGACCTGCGGCCACCGCGCGTATCGCCGGAAAGCCTTGGATTCATTGACTTCCGGCCCTGCGGAGCCTAACTTTGCACCCTCAGCGATTAAACAAGGTGGTCCCGGGAAACCGGCGCCGAGCGTGCGACATGAGCACTACATCCCGCCCCTGATCACCACGCCCGAGGCCCGCGACTACGCGAAGCGCCTCTAGGGCGTTTTTTTGTTGTCGCAATCGTAGGAGGGGCTTCAGCCCCGATCCTCACGACCGCACGCCATGACCGGATCGGGGCTGAAGCCCCTCCTGCAGACCATCGAGACAGACAGCCATCCCATGATCGCAATCACGCTCCCCGACGGCAGCCGCCGCGAATTCGACCATCCTGTGTCCGTCATGGACGTTGCCGCTTCGATCGGCGCCGGCTTGGCCAAGGCCACCGTCGCTGGTGAAGTCGATGGCCGCCTCGTCGACGCCAGCGACCGCATCGACCACGACGCCAGGTTGCGCATCATCACCCCCAAGGATCCCGAGGGGCTGGAGATCATCCGCCACTCCTGCGCGCATCTGGTCGGTCACGCAGTCAAGCAGCTGTACCCTGCCGCGAAGATGGTGATCGGCCCGGTGATCGAGGAAGGTTTCTATTACGACATCTGGCATGA
>JAYUIZ010000707.1:0-4320 GCA_043765595.1 Lysobacter sp.
GTGTGGGAGCGACGCAAGTCGCGACAGTCATCAGTAAGCGGAGGAGCCGGCAGTCGGGCCTGAAGGCCATCCTACGAGGCGCTGGCGGATTCGCGGCCCAGCAGTTGCTGCTTCAGCGCCAAGCCCCAGCGATAGCCGCCCAGCGAACCATCGCCGCGGATCACCCGATGGCACGGGACGACAATGGCGACGCGGTTGTGCGCGCAGGCGCTGGCGACTGCGCGCGCGGCCCTGGGCGCCTCCAGCGACGCGGCCAGTTCGGCGTAACTGCGGGTTTCGCCGCGCGGAATCTTCATCAGCGCATCCCAGACGCGCTTCTGGAACGCGGTGCCGATCAGATCGACCGGGATCCGCGCCGACGCAGCGCCGTCGCCGGCCAGAGTATCGGCCACCGCGCGCACCCGCGGCGCGAGGAATTCATCGCGGCCGGCATCGACCTGCTGCAATTGCGCGCGCGGGAATTCGGCGTGGAGTTTGCGCGCCAACGAATCGGGGTCTTCGCCCAATTCGACCATGCAGATGCCGCGCGCAGTGGCGGCCACGATCGCCTGCCCCAGCGCGGTGTCGACGATGCTCCAGCGGATCTCCTCGCCGTCGCCACCGGCGCGATAGCGCGCTGGGGTCATACCGAGTTTTGCCGCACCGGCCTCGTACACCCGTGACGGCGAACCATAACCGGCGTCGTACAGCGATGCGCTGACCTCGCGACCGTCCTTCAGCGCGGATCGGAACGCGCCGAGCTTGCGCTGGGCGAGGTATTCGGCCGGACTCAGTCCGAAACGCGCGCGGAAGCGGCGTTGCAGGTGCGAGGCGCTGAGGCCGACGGCCGCCGCCAGTTCGGACAGCGAGGGTTCGCCGGCATCAAGCAACTCGCGGGCGCGTTCAAGCTGCGACGTGCGCGGCGGCGACGTGCGCGGCGGAATGTAAGATCCGCGTGTTGGCGATTTGTCGGTGGACGATTTGTTCATGCCAGACAGGCTAACGGGCGCACAGGGCGCCCGCTATCCGATTCTTGCGCAATGCTCCGCGCCATGTCTGTGGGAGTGATCGAGGATGCTTACTCGGTCCAACGCCCCGAGACTTTCGACTCCGGCAATACCTGCGCCGACAGCGGCTGGTCCCGGCCCAACACCTGCACCGCATCGGCCAGGATCGCGGCCGACTCGCGCAGCAGCGGGTCCGGGCGCTTTTCGGCGGCCTTTTCGCGGGCGGCATCCTTGACGATGTCGCGTTCGCCCGAGGTCAGGCCGTCATCCGTATCTTCGCTCAGCGGGTCCAGATCCAGGCCGATGGCCTTGCGGGCTTCCTGGCGCTGTTTGCGCTTGGCGGCGTCGCGGTCGCGCTCGTCGCGACGCGAGACCTCGTTGAGCGAGATCGATTTCTTCGCCACTTCCTCGCGGAACTGGGCGATGTCCTCGGACCACCACTGGAATTCCTTGTCCTGTGCGATGCGCGCGCTGTGCAGGGTTTCCAACTGCGGCAGCAGCGGGCTGAAATCGCCGTAGCGGGTATGCGGCACAGCGGCGATCCGGGTCCACGGCAGCGCGTTTTTGTAGGTGCTTTCGCCAAATTCGGTGGCGTCCACGGTGACCGGGAACTTGATGTCCGGCACCACGCCCTTGTTCTGGGTGCTGCTGCCGCCCGGCAGGAAGAACTGGGCGATGGTCAGCTTGACCTGGCCGAAGCGCTTGCCGTCGTTCATCGGCCAGCGGTCCAGATCCACGAGGTTCTGCACCGTGCCCTTGCCGAAGGTGGTTTCGCCGATGATCAGGCCGCGGCCGTAATCCTGGATCGCACCGGCGAAGATTTCCGACGCCGAGGCCGAGCCGCGGTTGATCAGCACCGCCAGCGGACCGTCCCAAGCCACGCCGGCGACGGAATCGCTGTCCACCTGCACGCGGCCGCCGGATTCACGCACCTGCACCACAGGGCCTTTGTCGATGAACAGACCGGTCAATTCCACCGCTTCGGCCAGCGAACCGCCGCCGTTGTTGCGCAGATCCATCACCACGCCGTCGAGCTTCTGGGTGCGGAAGTCGCGCAGCAGGCGATCGACATCGCGCGAGGCCGACGCGTAATCGTTGCTGTTGGTGCGGCGGCCTTCCCAATCCTGGTAGAACGCAGGCAGCTTGATCACGCCGATGCGGCGCGTGGGTTCGCCGGCAGCGCCGCCGGGCACGCTCAGCACTTCACCCTTGGCGGCCTGTTCTTCGAGCCGGATCTTGGCGCGATCCAGCACAATCCGGGTCGGCTTGCTGTCCAGCACCGCTTCGGCCGGCACGATGTCCAAGCGCACCTGGGTGCCCTTCTTGCCCTTGATCTTCGCGACCACATCGTCGATGCGCCAGCCGACCACATCTTCCATCGGCCCGCCCGTCCCCTGACCGACGCCGACGATGCGGTCGCCGGCCTTGAGTTTGCCGCTGAGCATCGCCGGGCCGCCCGCGATCAGCTCGCGGATCACCACCACGTCTTCTTGCTTCTGCAGCTGCGCGCCGATGCCTTCCAGCGACAGGCTCATGCTCTGCTCGAAGCGGTCGGCCGCGCGCGGGTCGAAATAATCGGTGTGCGGATCGATCGACGTGGCGTAGGCGTTGAGGAAGGTCTGGAAAGCGTCGATGCCATTGAGCTCGGCCACGCCCTTGGCCATGTTGGCGTAGCGCTTGTCGAGGGTCTTGCGGATGTCGGCCGGCTGCTTGCCAGCCAGCTTCAGGCGCAGCCAGTCGTTACGCACCGACTGTTCCCAGAGCTTGTCCAGTTGGGCGGTATCGGCGGGCCACGGCGCGTCTTCGCGGTCGTAGTTCCAGCGGTCGTCGCCTTCAAAGTCGAAAATGTCTTTGGTCAGCAGGCCGCGGGCATGCGCGACGCGGGTATTCACGCGCTGCTGGTACAGGGCGAACATCTCGAACGCCGGTGCCACTTGGCCGCTCTTGATGGCGTCGTCCAGCCGGGTACGGTAGGCATCGAGCTTCGCGATGTCGCCAGCGGTGAAGAACAGTTTCGCCGGATCCAGCGATTCGAGATAACGGTCCAGCATCTCCGCCGACAGCTTGTCGTCCAAGGCCCGCGGGCGGTAGGCATAGCGGCTGTCGGACAGCACGCCGTAGACCAGTTTCGCGGCGGTGGCCTGCTCGGCGCTGGGGCTGCCGGCATCGGCTTGCGCCGTGAGCCAGGCCAACGGCACGGTGAGTGCGAGGGCCAGCAGGGAAACCGGAAGGGCTTTGGCGACTTTCATCGGCACTCTCGTTGGTTGATGCGTCATTGATTGAAGCGAACGTGTGGGGAGGCGCGTGTCGAGAACAGGTCTACGGAAACTTTGGCTACGAAGCATGTGACGAAGAGAATGCTGCATTTGGATGCACGACCCCCAAACCCACACGCCCAGCCTACGACTCTGGAGAGTACCGAAAGTTTCGACGCGTACACACCGCCCAAGGTCATGACTGACGGACGGGATGCGTCCGCCAGACGACCGGTCGGGGCGGGCGTTCCTTCAAAACGAGGATGCGCGGCGTCCGCGACGCCTTCTGCGCGCGCCGCGGGCAGTGCGTCGTCGTCAGCGGGACAGTGCGTTTGTCTCACGCAGCGACGCGGCTCAGACGCGGCTCAGGCGAAACCAGCGTCCGCAGCCTGTTTATCGGCGTGGTACGAGCTGCGCACCATCGGGCCGGAGGCGACGTGGGTGAAGCCCAGCGACATGCCGTACACCTCCAGCGCCTTGAATTCGTCGGGGGTCCAGTAGCGCATCACCGGGTGATGGTGGGCGCTGGGCTGAAGGTACTGGCCGATGGTGACCATGTCGACATCGTGCGCGCGCAGGTCGCGCAGGCTGCCTTCGACCTGCTCCATCGTTTCGCCGAGGCCGAGCATGACCCCGCTCTTGGTCGGCACGTGGGGATGCTGGGCCTTGAACTGCTGCAGCAGGGTCAGCGACCACTGGTAGTCAGCGCCCGGGCGGACGTTGCGATACAGCTCGGGCACGGTTTCGAGGTTGTGGTTGAACACGTCCGGCGGGTTGTTCGCCAAGATCTCCAGCGCCCGCTCCATGCGGCCCTTGCCGCGGACGTCCGGGGTGAGGATCTCGATCTTCGTCTGCGGGCTGTGTTCGCGCACCGCGGCGATGCAGTCGACGAAATGCTGGGCGCCGCCGTCGCGCAGATCGTCTCGGTCGACGCTGGTCACCACCACGTATTTCAGGCCCATGTCGGCGATGGTGCGGGCCAGATTCAGCGGCTCGTCGGCATCCGGCGGCTCGGGCCGGCCGTGGGCGACATCGCAGAACGAGCAGCGACGGGTGCAGACCTCGCCGAGGATCATGAA
>JAYUIZ010000708.1:0-1552 GCA_043765595.1 Lysobacter sp.
ACGCGGCTGGATGATGCCGAGCGCGACAATCGCCGCATCTTCGCCAAGGTGGTCGCAACCCACCAGAACAACCGCGGCCGTGCCAGTTTCATCTCCGAGATCAAGCACGAAGCCATCACTGAGGTGATCGCTGGATGCTACAAGAAGCACGGCATCGCGCCGAACTCGGTTCGCTACATTGAAGTCGACGGCTACGCCACCAAGTGGGGCGACTCCTTTGAGTTTGAAGGCATCAAGAACGTATTCGATGCGCCGGCTACGGGCGAGAAGTACTGTGCGCTCGGCAGCATCAAGGGCAACATCGGCCATGTCGAGCCGGCCAGCGGCGTGGCCAGCGCGATCAAAGTCGCATTGTCGCTGTATCACAAGCAGTTCCCCTCCACCATCACCATGAAGACGCTCAATACCTTCATCGACATTGAATCCAAGGCGCATCCGTTATATATCGCTGACCGCTCGCTGCCGTTCGACACGCTGCGCCGCGGCGACGAATCGATCCGCGCAGGCGTGAACTCCTTCTCCGACAGCGGCGTGAACGTGCACCTGCTGTTTGAGGAATACCGCACCGATCACAGCGTTGCGCGCATGGAGCCTAGCGGCCGCCAGTTGTTCGTCTTCTCGGCACGTACGCGTGAATCCCTGCAGGAGTCGTTAGCCCTTACGCGCGAATCTCTGCAGGAATCGTTGGCTCTCTACTCCAGTCGTATGCGCATGCAGGAACCGACACCGACGCTGGAGGACATGGCCTACACGATGCAGCTGGCGACCGTACCGATGGAACACCGACTTGCCATCGTCGCTGCCAGCCACAAAGAACTGAGCGAAGCTTTGGCGCGTGCCGCCAAACATCTGGCAGGCAACAAGCCGGTGGAAGGTAATGGTCCGATCTTTATTGGCGGCCCGCAGGAGCGCGATAACGCCCGCGTCTTCGACGTGATCAAGTCGCAGATTGGCGAGGATAAGCTGCTGGAAAACCTGCGCGAAGGCATGCTCAAGGATATTGCGCTGCTGTGGGTCGGCGGCATCGACATGCCCTGGGAGCGTCATTGGCGCGAAATGGTGCTGACGCGTCGCCGCAATGCGCAAGCGCTGCCGCAGGTGGTCGACATTCCCTCATACCCGTTCGCCAAGAACCGCTACTGGTTGGATTTCGACGGCGCCGATACGCCGCAGCGCGCGCAAATCCCCACCGAAAGTCTGCAGAAAGCGAAGAGCGAGCACGACGGCGGCGAGCTTGAGGTTGCGCGCGAATGGCGCTTCGTCGATGCGCTCGCCGACGGCGAACAGGCAAGAGCGCTCGATGCCGAAGATAAGGTCGTACTCTTCATCGCACAGGAAACCGCTGGACTGCTGCGCGTGTCGCGCGCGGACGTCGATATCAGCCAGAGCTTCTTGCAACTCGGCTTCGATTCGGTCGCAATGGCCTCGTTGATCCACCGGCTTATCGATTTGCTCGGCGAGAATATCTCCCCGAGCGTCGTGTTCAATTATCCCGACATCGAGCATCTCGGCCGCCATCTGGCTGAGAACTATCGGGCCAAGATCGATCGTA
>JAYUIZ010000709.1:0-1551 GCA_043765595.1 Lysobacter sp.
GCCGATGCGCTGGGTGGCGTATTCGTAGCGTTTGATCATGCGCTTGCTCGACACCGCAGAATCGCCGTCGACGTGGATCAGCGCGAGATTGGTGAAGCAGTATTCGTCTTTTTTCGACTTGATCAGGAAAAAGATCTTCTCGCCGTCTTCGTGGAACAGGTAATCGTCGGCGTCGACCTTGTCGTAGTCAGCGGGCGAAACGATCAAGCCGATGTCGCTGATGCCCAGCGCTTCGGCGGCGAATTTCTTGAACATGGGGCGTCCTTTGGGATGGATGGGGGCGCACGGATCGCGCCGGGAAATGCTAGCAGAGAGAACGTGCCAGACCCTTCGTGACCAATGGCACTGCCGCGCATGGATTGTGACAAACGCATGAAACCCGATCAATCCGGACCGTGCGTGCCGCCGCGCGGTCAGCTACGCCTTGCCGCCAGCACGCGTTCGACATCGGCCAGGGACAGTCCGCGCATCCGCAGCAATACCAGCAGGTGGTAAACAAGGTCGGACGCCTCGCCGAGCAAAGCATCATCGTCTTCGACCACCGCGGCCAGCGCAGTTTCCAGACCTTCCTCGCCCACTTTCTGTGCGATGCGCTTGATGCCGCTGTCGAACAGCTTCGTGGTGTAGCTGCCCGGCGGACGATCCGCTTCGCGCAGGCGGATCAGTTCGTCGAGTTCGCCGAGTACATTGACCGCATGGTTGCCAGAATCATTACACGGCGCCGATGGAAAACAGCTCGGTGTCCCGAGATGGCATGTCGGTCCCTGCGGCCTTGCCTGCACCAGCAACGTGTCGTTATCGCAGTCCACTTCCAGGCTCACCAACGCCAGCATATGGCCACTGCTTTCGCCCTTGGTCCACAGCCGCTGCTTGCTGCGGCTGTAGAACGTTACTTGGCGCAGTTCAAGGGTTTTTGCCAGCGCCTCGCGCGACATATAGCCCAGCATCAGCACGCGATGCGAATCCGCGTCCTGGACGATGGCGGGCAACAGGCCGTCCTGTTTTTCCCAGGCCAGGGTTTCGATATCCAGCACAGCCGCATCGACAGGACCAGCATCCACAGGAATGACTCCGTTCACAGCCGCACCTCGATGCCTTGCGCGCGAAGATCGCGCTTGAGCTCCGGAATCGCGATCGCGCCGGAGTGGAAGACGCTGGCCGCCAGCGCGGCGTCGACATCGGCCTCGCGGAACGCATCGACGAAATGTTCGACCGCCCCTGCACCGCCGGACGCGACCAGGGGCACATCGCAGATCGCGCGCACCGCCCTGAGCTGTTCCAGATCGTAGCCTTTGCGCACGCCGTCGCTGTCCATGCAGTTGAGTACGATTTCGCCCGCACCCAGGGCTTGGGCCTCACGCACCCAGTCCAGCGTAGCCTTGCCCAGCGCCTTTGTTTTATCCGGATCGCCGGTATAGCTGCGCACGCGCCACACGCCATCGGCGTCGCGCATCGAATCGATGCCGACCACCACGCACTGGCTGCCGTAGGCCTCGGCGATTTCCGTAATCAACCCCGGTCGCTCCAGCGCGGGCGTATTGATCGAGACCT
>JAYUIZ010000710.1:0-1550 GCA_043765595.1 Lysobacter sp.
CGCGGTTCGGCGCTGAGCCGGTCCACCACTTCGCGCGCGGCGCTGGCTTCAGCGAGCATCGACTGCGCGTGGCGGTAAACGCTCTGGCCGACATCGGTCACCGCGAAGCGCCGGGTGGACCGCTGCAGCAGGCGCGCGCCCATGTCGGTTTCGAGTTGGCTGATACGGCGGCTGAGGCGCGATTTCGGGATGCCCAGCGCGCGTTCGGCGGCGGCGAACCCGGAGTGCTCGACCACCATCGCGAAGTAGTACAAGTCGTTGAGGTCGTTCATGTCCATTTTTCCAAATACAGAACGCTGGGCAGTATTGAAGCAACTTTATAGCGCGTGTGCAATGCAATCTGCCTACCGCCCATGTTCCGAATTCGGCCTGCACGGCCCGGTCTGCGCGGATTCTGACGTTTAATAGTGTGTCCGGGCGAAGCCCCCTCCCCGCCGAATATCCGCCGAGCGACGCCATGCCCCCCGACAACGTCCTCAGCGACATCACCCAACTGCTGCAGCGCCACCACGCTGGCGACCGCGAGGCCTTCGACCGGATGGTGCCGATGGTCTACGACCAGTTGCGCGCGATCGCCCATGGCCAGTTGGCGCGCAACGGCCGGCGCGGGGCGCTGCTGGACACCACGAGTCTGGTGCAGGAAGCCTATCTGCAGCTGGTCGGCGAAGGCGGCGTGGACTGGCAGAACCGCGGGCATTTCTTCGCGATTTGCGCGCGGGCGATGCGCCGGATCCTAGTCGACGACTCGCGGCGGCGGCTGGCCGGCAAGCGCGGCGGCGATCAGGTGCAGGTGACCCTGGACCCAGACGTGGTCAGCACCGAGGACGCGCCCGAGCGGGTGCTGGCCATCGACGGCGCGCTGGAAGGGCTGGCGGCGTTCAACCCGCGCCTCGCCCAAGTCGTGGAATGCCGCTACTTCGCCGGCCTGACCGAAGAGGAAACCGCCGAGGCCATGGGCAGCTCGTTGCGCACCGTGCAGCGTGACTGGATGCGCGCTAGGGTCTGGCTGCTAAAAGCGCTCGACGGCGAATGAGCAGCCACGACGACCCACGCCGCGAACCACCGTCCGGCGCAGACCCTCGCATCCGACTGGATGCGCTGTTCGATCAGGCGCTGGAGCTGGAAGCCGACGCGCGCGGGCGGTTTCTGGCCGATCTTGACGCCAGCGAACCCGCGCTGGCGGCCGAACTGCGCGAATTGTTGAGGCTGGCGGAATCGCCCGGACTCGAAGCCTCGGGTCTGACGCCACGTGCGCTGGCGCAGCCGCTGTGGCAGGCGCTGTTCGATCACGCCTCGGGCAGCGGCGAGTTGGAAGCGCCCTCGCCCGCGCTGCCATTCGACGACTCCGGCTTCGATGATTTCCGTATCGGGGTGTGGCATGCGCTGCGCACGCTCGGTCGCGGCGGGATGGGCACGGTGTATCTGGTCGAACGCAGCGAAGGCGGGTTCCGTCAGCAGGGCGCGATGAAACTGCTGCGCGCAGGCGCCGACTCCGATGAATTCCTGCGCCGCTTCGAGCAGGAGCGGCAGATCCTGGCGACGCTGAATCA
>JAYUIZ010000711.1:0-4304 GCA_043765595.1 Lysobacter sp.
ACTGTATGCGGCTTCCCGCCGGAGACTGAGGCTTCCTGCGCGATCTGCGTTTCTGACGTACAACCGCCGACGACGAGCGCCGCGGCAAGGGTGAGGGCAAGTTTGCGCATTAGGATTCTCGACAGCGTGCCCCGACGACCGGAGCGTGAAGGCGAAGCATACGCCCAAGTGCAGGGGCATCGCATCCCACAACCAGGATTTGATCGTCGGAGCCTGAGAGGGGGCGCTCACCCGGAACCGAACCGAGTTCACATTTCGCCATATCCGCGATATGGGTGGGCGATCCTAGCCCGCTGGTTCCCGCCAACTCCAGTGCTGGGCGGAGAGTCCGCCGAACCGTGCACGGCGCCGTACAGGTGCGCGTCAACGGCTTCTGCCGCCCCGGCCCCACGTTTCAATACAGGGCCAGGAATGCTTCGGCTCAATGCGAAATCCTGCCAATATCCTGGGGGTAAATCGCAAGCATCAGGCTTATATCGGCAATGGGATACAGACCCGACCGGGTGTCGTCGGAGGACGCGCAGATGCGAGCCAGAACCCTCGAACGGGCGACGATTCTCGACAACGCGTTAAACGCAAAGTATCGGCAAGGAACGCCTCCCCCTTAAGGCCGCAAGCCTGGGCGGAGGTCCGTCCTACCCCACACCTTTTGCCTAGCGGCTCTTCTTCGAAACGTTGCGGCTTAGTCGGGCCGGACAGCCCACACATCACCTGCGCGGGCTCGGGGCGAGAGCGACTGAATGGCCTCGCGGACATCGCAGCCGCGAGCGCTCAGGGGCGATGCATCTTTACGAGTCGCAACCAGCGGAAGATATGCCAACGCGGCAACACAAAAAATCATCAGCACATGACAACACTTGTTTCCTTGCCGCGGATGGGGCAAACGCTGGAAAACCAACTCATATCGCGCATGTTAGTCATGGAATGACGACATAACGACCATTGTCGCAACCTGTCAGCACCCCATTGAGCCGGTAAGTGAGATAGAGGTGGTAACGACCGGCAGGGATTGCGCTGGCATCTACCACGGTCTCGAAGCCGGATGCGGATGCATCCGTATCCGGGACTACCAAATCGTCGCGCATGATCGTCGTCTGAACCGGGATGTCCCAGATACGGGACTTGTCAGGGGACTCGAAACGCAGCGCCAACTGTTCGACGGAAGGGCCGGTGAGATCGGCTTTGAGCCATCCCGTTATCTTCACGGCCGACGGTATCGCCAAGGTTATGTCCGTCCCCGCGAAAATCACGCCATCGACATACTCCAGATTACAGTTCGTTGCAGCGGCCAAGGCCTCCGCGCGCGTCGCGTCATCCACGGCCCGCAGTACGGGGACAGCGGGTGCGGCAGGCGCTGCAGGCGCTGCAGGCGCTTGAGTAGTGGGCGTTTCGGCATTCAGCGCAGGCTGAGCGACAGGTGTTTGCGAATCGTCGGGTGGAGTGCAAGCGGCGAGAGTCGACGCGAGCGCAAGGACCAACATAGGACGAGCAATGGACTTCATGATTCAGCTTCCTTTTGTTCGAGATCGGCGGTGGAGCTCGGCAACTGGTTGAGGTCGCCCTGCCAGCTGTATTCAAAGACGTAACCGCCTTGTTCGCGGGCGATCCAGCCGCCCTCCGGCGCCTCCGGCTTCAGATGCGCTTTGGGGTAAGCACTCAAAGACGTGTAATGAGTAACGTAGGACTTTCGGGTCAACAGAGGATCCCGGATCACGCTACCTTCATGGGAGAGGTTGCCGTGCCAAACCAGCACATCGCCCTTGCGGGGACAATAGATGCGCTGACCGACGCCCGCCGCACGCATGCGCTCGGCCAGATATTCGCTCAACGCCATCGGATCGCGCGTGCTGTCGGGTTCGAGCAGGACAGACCCCTCGCCCCAGTCGAAGAAGCCCGACACATCCAGATGGTGAGACGATGGATAGTAGGCCAACGGCCCGGAATCCGGGTGAATATCCTCCAGCGGAATCCAGCTCGCTGCGAGATGGGCTACCGGCGTCTGGCAGCGCACGTATGGGTAATCGATATGAATCGGTTGCTGGCTGCCCTTGTAGAAGGTCAGCGACTGCAGTGCACAGGGCGCATCGCGGAAGATATGCGAGAGGAACAGCGATACTTCGGGCGTTAAGCTCAGTCGCGCGGCAGCGCGCGAGATGGTGTGGATGCTGTTGAACTTCAGGCCAGGTGAGTTCAATTCTTGATCTGTCAGATCCAAGATATGCTTCTGCAGGCCAGAGGTTTCGACCGACAGATCGAAGTCGCGATAATGCAATCGCAGGTATTCGATATCGCCGATCAGTGCGTCGATCAGGCGCTTGTCGACCACGCCTTCGAGCAACACCACACCGTCCTTGCGCCACTGCTGCAGAGCGCGCCGCAGATCAAAGCCTGCTGCTTCCGACAGATCGTCGACATAAGCATCAATGTCGGCATCGGGACGATCGATCCATGGCATGCCATCGATCCAATCCTGCCGCTGGTGAACGATCTTTTTCGGCGCGACTTCCGCTTCAGGCAAGCCGGTTTCGGTCTGCAGAATGTCACTTGCGATATTTTCAATCCGAGCGCCTTCAATCGGGAGTGCCTCGGTCGCGTTGTCTCCGGCTGGATTGGTCTGGTCAGGATTGTTTGCCATGGAAGCCACGCCTCACTTGCGCTGAAAAACGAAACACGCTTGATCGTAACGGCTGCCGTCGAAGCAGCTTGCGGCGAGCGTGAAATGCTCCGCATATGCGGTGCGCGCGTACTGCGGTGGGATCCACGTTTCGCCATAGAAGCTTGCGTCGCGCGGGCCGCCGCCGCCGACCCCATCCGAGGCGCCATGCACTATTTCACCATTTCGATAACGACGACGCGCATCGGCCAAATCGGGGAACAGCGCACCTAGAGCGTGGGTGTAGCTGGACGCGGGCGCCCTCTGGTCCTTTGCCCATTGGCAGAAATCGAAAAAACTGTCGTGACGCGTGGTCCAAGCCACGACGCCTCCGGGCTTGACGATGCGCGCGAACTCGCCCATCCAGTCGGCGCAGGCTTTCTCGGACAGATGCGAAAACACTGAATAGGCGATCACCAGATCGAAGCTACGGTCTTCAAATTGCGTCGGGGGAAACGGCGCACAGGCATCGAAGTGATCGGAATCGAACAGAGCGCGCGTCATTTCCACGAATGCGGGATCGACATCGACACCATACAGATTACGGGCCGAGATTTTCTCCATGAAAGTGCGTGAAATGCGGCCCCAACCGAAGCCGAAATCGAGGACGCAGGTGGAAGGCCCTAGTTCGCGACCCAACGCTTTGGTCTCTCGATCGACATCGGAATAAAACGCATGCGCTTGACGCAACGCCGCCTCGGCAGAAAGGCCTGTGGTGTTCTGCTGCATCTCCACGGAGGGAAATTTTGGAAGTAACTCGCCGAGTGGACTGGTCTGGGAGGAATCGAGGCTCCGGATCAACGTGGCTAGCCAAGGATTCTCTTTCGCATATTTTGTCATTGCAAGGTGTCCTGGGGGGATAGGATTCTTGAACTTCGTGTTCAATCAGGATGACGGCTGTTGGCAGCAGTATGTCGCAGACAGCTCCATGCCGCTTTGAACAGACATATCTGAATATTGGCGGCCTTGAGTGCCACTCGCATCATGTGCTTGGCCGCTCATGACGCAAAGACCACAATGAAGGCAGTGGTATTTTGTTTTCAATTTTCATGGAAGCCGGGCAGTGCAGACGGCTGGACTCGGCAATCCCTAGTTACTGCCGCACTCGACCAGACTGATGCAGTCCAGATCAGGCACGCCACCCCACACCGTGATCCGCTGGTCAAGCACAGTCAAGCCTGCGTCTTCCGCATAACTGCGGAAGAGCTCCGCAGTCATGTAGGCGCGTGCATGCGGGTTGCTTCCGAAGTGAACGCCGTTGTCGATCGGATAATTGGAATGATGCAACAAAGCCTTCCCGCCCGGTACAAGCACTCTGCGCAGGTCCGAAATGTACGAACGCACGACCTCGCGATCGAAGTGGACCATCGCGTCGTAACAGAATACTGCGGTGAGAGACTGGGCTTCCATCGGCTGAAAATCGACGCCGTTGTTCTCGAGGACGGAGACATGCTGTCGCGCACCGACACGATCCCGGCAGTACTCGACGTTGGAAGCCAGAATATCCATCATGACCAGCTCATTGAGAGTGCCTTGGAAATGCTGCAGGATATGCTCGCCATGCCTGCCGTGACCGCACGCAAGCTCAAGGGTCCTGCGTAGATCCAGCTGCCTGAACAGCGGCAGGAACGGATGCTTGTCGTCCCAGAAC
>JAYUIZ010000712.1:0-1546 GCA_043765595.1 Lysobacter sp.
GCGCGCCATCGGCGGAGATTGCGTCAACCGCTTCGAGAATCACGTGCGCGTTTGAACCGCCTGCACCAAAGGAGCTGATGCCTGCGCGCAGCGGCTGCACCACGCCATCGATCTCTTTCGGATGCCAAGGCGCAAGCGCCTGCTGGACCACGAACCGCGATTGCGTGAAATCGATGAACTCATTGAGCTGAGCCGAATGCAGCGACGGTACCAGCGTCCGGTGCCGCATTTGCAAAATGGTCTTGCAAACACCTGCAATGCCTGCGGCAGCTTCCAGATGACCAATGTTGGTCTTGATCGAGCCGATCGCACAGCTCTGTAGCGCGACGTCGTCTTTCTCGAATGCCTGGTTCAGGCCGGCGATCTCAATGGGATCACCCAGTTCGGTACCGGTGCCATGGGCTTCGATGTAGCCGATGCTGCGCGCATCCAGGTTGGCCTTCTTCAGCGCCGTTGTGATGACATCGCACTGCGCCTTCGAATTAGGGACCGCATAGCCACTGTTGCGTCCACCGTGGCTGATCGCCGAGCTCTTGATCACCGCGTAGATGTTGTCGCGGTCGCGCCGCGCCTCCCACAACGGCTTGAGCAGAAGAGCGCCAACGCCCTCGCCCGGCACATAGCCACTGGCGCCGCGGCCGAATGCGCGGCACAAACCTTCGTCCGACAGCAACCCACCGGCTACGGTGATTTCCTGCTTGCACTGGTGCACATCAAGGTTGACACCGCCAACGAGGGCTGCGGCACATTCACCGCGTTGGATGGCGTCGCACGCGAGATGGATCGCGGTGAGGCTGGCCGAACAAGCGGTATCCACCGCGATACTCGGGCCGGTAAAGTTCATGAAATAGGAGACGCGGTTCGCGATACTCCAGAGGAATGAATTCGCAACTACTCCGTTGCCGGTCAGGCGTTCCTCCGCTCCGACCATCTGGTACATCGCCCATACCGCACCGACGTACACACCGATCCGGCGCGCGCCAAGGTCCTCACTTTGAAAGGCTTCCGGATAATAGCCGGCATCTTCCAGAGCTTCCCAAGATACTTCCAAGAACAGACGTTCCTGCGGGTCCAAGGTCTCCGCTTCGCGTGGCGCGATATTGAAGAACAACGAGTCGAAGCGATCGACATCGTCGATGAAACCACCGCGATACTTGCCCAAGACGTCGCGATTGCGCCTGCGGTCGTACCGCGACTGTGGAATTTCAGAGATGCAGTCTCGTCCCTGGGTCAGGTTTTCCCAGAGTACCTCGGCATTCCTGGCCTTCGGTAGTCGCGCCGCCATACCGACGATCGCGATATCCATATCCGCCTCGCGCGGCGCAGTATCACGTGGCTGTGTGGCCTCGGTGGTCAGAGCCATGGTCGGCGTCAGTGCCGCGACAACAGGCACATGGCGCGATGCGATATCCGACTCGCCACTGGCCGTTTGCTGCACGACACTCATTGGGGACAGCAACCGGTTGAGCTTCAACCTGACATTGAGATCGCCCGAGCCCTCGGCAGCGGCCAGATCAGGAATATTGACTTTATTCGCAAAGGCAAT
>JAYUIZ010000713.1:0-4290 GCA_043765595.1 Lysobacter sp.
TATTGTCCGAAAATCATCGCCTGCAACGTAGTTTTTTATTTGCTCAAATTCGTAGCTATGCCCCAGTCTTCGGATTTTTTTGATGCCCGTTTGGTGCGAGGCGGGAAGCCGCATACAGTGGCCGCCCGGCTACCGCAGAACCCACGGGTCCATACCGGGCGCACGGTTGCGTTCGCGTCGTTGCCCGACAGCGGCACGCTGCTCGCCTTCGATCGCAGCAGCAAACCGGTCCAGCGCGGTGCCTTTACCTATCATGCGGTGCAACTGAGTGAGGCGCATGCGCTCAACGCCGCGGCCGATGGCAAATCGATCGATCTGCCGCTGCCATCCGGCGAGACCATGCGTATCGCCTACCAGCGCCATGAAGAAGCGCTTGACGGCAACTGGTCGTGGATCGGCAAGACCAAGGACGGCCTCGACGCCGTCATCACCTTCGGCGAAGGCGCGGTGTTCGGCCGGATCTACCAGAAAGACACCGAACCCTACAATCTGACGATGTCCGGCGGCCGGTCCTGGCTGGTGCAGACCGATCCCAGCAAGCTGCTCGACGGCAATCTCGGCCGCGATCCAGACCAATCCGATGCCCTGATCCCGCCAAGCGTCGCAGCTGCCGTCGGCGCCCGCAAGCTCAGCGCTGCGGCATCGGTCGAAGGCGGTGGCAAGGCCAGCGCCGCGAACACCGTCGATGTGGTGCTGGGCTATACCAACGGCTTGGTCACCAAGTACGGCAGCGCTGCCAACGCCACGACCCGTCTGTCCAACCTGATGGCCATCACCAACCAGGCCTACGTGAACAGCCTGATCGCCCCGCGCGTCCGTCTGGTCCGCACGGTGCTGGTCAACTACACCGACAGCAACAGCAACGAACTGGCGCTGGAAGCCTTGACCGGCTTCGACTGCACCGCGACCGCTTGCACCCCGCAGACCGTGCCCACCGAACTCGTCCCGCTTCGCACCGCCCGTGACCAATACGGTGCCGACCTTGTGTCGCTGGTTCGCCCCTTCCAGGCGCCTCAGCACCAGGGTTGCGGTATCGCTTGGCTGCTCGGCGGCGGCGGCTTCGCTATCGACAACACCGATGCGCCCTTCGGCTATTCGATCGTCAGTGACGGCAACGATACCGATGAAGGCGACGGCCGCAATTATTTCTGTCGCGAAGAAACGCTCGCCCATGAGCTCGGCCACAACATGGGTCAGCAGCACAACACCGAGGACAGCGGCGGCGATTCCGGTACCCACCCGTATTCATACGGTTACCGCGAAGCGTTGACCACCGGCTTTTATACCGTCATGGCCTACCGCTTGGCCAACAGCAGCCAGTTTTCGATCAACTATTTCGGCAATCCGAGCGTCAATTACACCGACACCGGTCGTCCGACAGGCACAGCCACCACCGACAATGCGCGCAGCCTGAACATCTCGATGCCGCTGGTCGCGCAGTTCCGCGCCTCGGTGGTGCCGTTCGGCGGCCGCGCCCGCAACGATTTCAACGGTGACGGCAAGAGCGACATTGTGTTCTGGAATCCGGCAATTTCGTATCTCGCGTACTGGATCATGAATGGTTCGGTGTACACCGGTTCCTCTGGCTTCGGCGTGGCCTCCGGCTCCTCGCCGGCCGCGACCGGTTTCCTGTCGACAATCCCGCAGACGTCGCTGTTGGCCCGCAACACGACTACTCAGACGCTTTCCAGCTACATCTGGAACGGTACGACTCATGTCCAAGCCACCATTGGCAGTACTCCGGCGGGCTGGGATCTGATTGGCACGGGCGACATCGACGGCGACGGCAAGGGTGACCTGTTCTGGCGCAACCCCACCACCGGCAACTTCGCTTATTGGCGGATGGACGGTGCGGCTTACCTGGGCGGTCAGACCTATGCTCCACCGGTGAGCTACATCGTTGCCGGCATCGCCGATTTCACCGGCGATGGGCGCATGGACGTGCTGTGGCATGACCCGGGTACCCGCACCGCGAGTCTCTGGGTCAGCGCCGGGACCGGGTTTACGGTTTTGCAAGTCGGGCAGTACGGTGCCGGCTGGAACCTTGTCGGCACCGCCGACGTGACGGGTGACGGCAAGGCAGACATCCTCCTGCGCGACACTGCCAAGATCTACCTCGCTTACTGGCGCATGGATGGCGCGACCTACCTGGGCTCCTCGGTCTCGGGCCTCGCTTCTGACCGCGAACTCTTTACCACTGGCGATTTCGACGGCGATGGTGTCGAGGATCTGGTGATCAATCGTGCCAGCGACCGTCGCCTTTATCTCTGGCGCAGCAACGGGACGCTCTTCACGGAGAGCATCATTGGCCAATATGGCACTGAATGGACTGTGCTGAAGTAAGCCTCGCAGATCTAGGCAACATTGAAGGCTGGCGACGAAAGTCGCCGGCCTTCTTTTTTGCACGATCCCCGGATGACGTTCAGGGGTTTGCGATGCATTTGCTGCAATGCAAACTCGGCTATATTAGTCGGCGGGCAGCAATTGCTCTTACTTGGGGATATACACATGTCAATCGCACTTCGTTGTACGGCGACGGTCCTGTCGCTCGCGCTAGGCGCACTAGTCACGGATGCTTCAGCGCAGCAGGTCAGTGGTGCTTCCGGAAACCGCAGTGTCGCGCAAGCGGCTCCCAGCGTTTCAGTGTCGCCGAAACAGCGCGGAGAAATGGCGCGTCAGTTCGTCACCAAATGGGGCGGTTACGTACAGCGCGTCTACAACGTACCGGTGCGCGTGTGGTCGCAGCGGATGGTGTCGAACTTCGCGGCCGCTGATTCCGTCAATTTCCGTGACGCGCTCAAACGCGACACCTTCGAGGGCGCCATGGCGCAGCTCTCGGGCAGCGGTCATCGCCTTAGCGACGAACGCGTCATCAACCAATTCGCGACCATGAAGGTCGGCGGCGAAAAGGTGCTCGGCAGCCTCAGCGGCGACCTCGTCTACACCCCGGTCCAGCCGTGCCGCATTCTCGACACCCGCAATACCGGTGCCGGTCCGATCGCAGGCAACAGCACCCGCAGTTTCGTCTCGATCAATCAGGCGAACTACACTGCACAGGGCGGCAGCGCCACCGATTGCGGCACGCTCGGCCTTAATGCCACTGCGGTTGCGATCAATCTGACCGCCGTGTCCCCGACGGGCGCCGGCTTCGCCACGGTCTATCCGTTCGGCACCACCCAGCCGCTGGCGGCCAGCGTCAACTACATCGCCGGTGCGATCGTCAACAACGGCATCATTACGCAGATCCCGAATCCGTTGACCACCTCGGATTTCACCGTTTATACGTTCGCCCAGTCGCATTACGTCGCCGACATCGTCGGTTATTTTGCGCCGCCGCAGGCGACGCCGCTGGGCTGCGTCAGCACCTTCGCGACGCAGAATGTCGCCGCCAGCTCGCCGTTCAATTTCGCGATTCCGGCCTGTCCGACCGGCTACACCGTTACCGGAGCAGGCTGTCGCACGCCTGGCTTGAACGAAGCCAACTGGGCCATCAACGGTCTGTACCGCAATGGGGCCAATATCGACACGTATTGTTCCGGCTCGAACACCACCGCGGGCGTCATCACGGTCGAAGGCACGGCGCAATGCTGCCGAGTTCCGGGACGCTGATCCGAAGCGCCATGTGTTGAAAAAAGAGCCGGGGAAACCCGGCTCTTTTTTTCCGCGATACAGCACGTGCTCGCGCAGCCAAAGGCGACGGGCGACGATGAAGTCGAGATCGCAGTCGATACGGGCCGGTACCCGCCGGACTCATGCCGGATCCGTTGGCCCATTCCGGTAGGCTTTCGCGTAACTAAACATACCGGCAACATTTGCTTGCCAAGACACCCGGAGATCAAAAGATGGCGACACACACACGTTATTCCCGCGGCATGCTCGCGCTTGCGCTTGTTGCGTTCGCGGCGTCCGCATCCGCGCAGTCCCCCGGCGGTCAGGGTCCTGGTGAGCGAGAGGGTCGCGCGGTGGCTTCTGCGGCCAAAGTGTCGCCTGCAGAGCGCGGCCAGCTGACCCGTCAGTTCGTGAACAAGTGGGGCAATTATGTCCAGCGCGTTTACAACGTGCCCGTGGGTACGTGGTCGCAGCGCATGGTCTCGAATTTCGTGAGCGCGGATGCTACCAATTTCCGCAATGCGCTGAAGCGCGATACCTTCGAAGGTGCGATGGCCGAGTTGACGGGCACCGGACATCGGCTCAGCGACGAGGCGGTCATCACCAAGCTCGCATCGTTGAATACCGGTTCGTCCAGATCACCGGACACAGTGAAAATGTTGGGTGCTCTGACCTCCGATC
>JAYUIZ010000714.1:0-1541 GCA_043765595.1 Lysobacter sp.
ACGCACTACATGGACGAAGCGGAACGCTGTCACCGCATCGCGATCCTCGACAGCGGGCGGCTGGTCGCCGACGGCACGCCCGCCGATCTCACCCGCGCGCTGACAGGCCGCACGCTGGGCGTGCGCGCGCCGGAGCCGCGCAGGGCGCAGGCGGCGCTGCATGCGACGCCGGGCGTGCTCAGCGTGGCGCAGATCGGCAACGAACTGCGGGTGTTGACGGTCGCCGGTGGCGACGCGGCGCAGTTGCAGACGTCCCTGCGCGATGCCGGTGTCGATGCGGAGGTTTTGGCGATCGAGCCGAATCTCGAAGACGTATTCGTTTCTGCCACGCATCACGACGATAAGGCGAGAGTCGCATGAAATTCGCGCAGATTTTCGCGGTGATGCTGAAGGAACTGCGGCAGATGCGCCGCGACCGCATGACCCTGGGGATGATGGTCGGCATTCCGACCCTGCAGCTGATGCTGTTCGGTTTCGCGATCAATCCAGACGTGCGCAACCTGCCCACCGCAATCGCCGACATGGCCGACACCGCCGGTTCGCGCGCGCTGGTGCAGGACATGTTGGCTACCGGAATCGTGGACCAGGTCGCGCCCGCGCGTACGCCGCAGGACCTGCATGCGTTGCTCAATCGCGGAAAGATCAAAATCGGCATCGTGATACCGCAGGATTTCGAACGTCGCAAACTTGACGGCCGCGAAGCGGTGCAGGTGATCGTCGACGGCAGCGACACCTCCGTGCAGGCCACCGCGCGCCAGCTCGCGGCGATGCCGCTGAACGGCGGCAGCGGGCTGCGCACGGCATCGATCAGCGTGCTGCCGCTATACAACCCGGAGCGGCGCGCAGCGGTGAATATCGTGCCCAGCCTGATCGGGGTGATCCTGACCATGACGATGGTGATGTTTACCGCCATGGCGATCGTGCGCGAGCGCGAACGCGGCAATCTCGAATTGTTGATCACCACGCCGGTGTCCAGCGCCGAGCTGATGATCGGCAAGGTGCTGCCCTACATCGGCGTGGGTCTGGTGCAGACCACGGTGGTACTGGCGCTGGGCATGACCGTATTCAGCGTGCCGGTGCGCGGCAGCCTGCTGGATGTGTACGCCGCGGCGATGCTGTTGATCGTCGCCAACCTGACCCTCGGGCTGCTGGTGTCGACCAAAGCGCAGACCCAGTTCCAGGCGATGCAGATGGCGTTCTTTCTTTTTCTGCCCTCAATCCTGCTGTCGGGCTTCATGTTCCCGTTCGATGGCATGCCCGTAGCGGCGCAGTGGATCGCCGAGGTGCTGCCGCTGACTCATTTTGTGCGCCTGATCCGCGGGGTGATGCTGCGGGGCGCGAATCTCTACGAACTCTGGCCCGACGTGCTGGCGCTGATGGCGTTCACCGCGGTGATGATGACGCTGGCGCTCTCGAGATTCCGCAAGCGGCTGGATTGATTTACATATTCGTGCGCGTAGCATTTCCCGATGGGGCGTGCCCGCAACGCATCATTCGCAACGCATGTGAATCCGCCGCAGGCCAATTCCGACCGTAGAGCG
>JAYUIZ010000715.1:0-1531 GCA_043765595.1 Lysobacter sp.
GATGCTGAGACTGACTGGCTTGAACTCGAACGTATGCGCGTCCAGAACCCATCGCGCAAGCTGGGCCTCAACCAAGTGTGGGGCGTCGTCGAGATTCCGGATGAGCGTGGTTCAGAGTTGATCGAACGCAGTAGCCGGGAAGGGCTTGAGCACAACGGCTCGTTCGTGCGGCTCAAGCGTCTGGTCACGGACCTTCTCGCCCAGGTGGAGTCGATTCGACAGGATTTCCGTCAATCTGCCGGCCTTAGTCGCAAGGCTGGTGTGGACACGGACGACGTGAAGGGGAAGGCGAATCTCCGCGCTACGGCGCGCGCCGTAGCTTTGCTCCCGACCAAATACCGTGACAAGGTTGAGCGCGCGATGAAGCAGGACAGTACCGCGCTTAAGACCTCGATCGCGGAGCTGGAAACCTACCAGCAGGCACTGGCATCCAGATCGACGCTCGGCTTGGTCGTCTCACAGGTGCTCCATGATGGACGAAGGTTTCTGTCGGACATCACAACGCGGTCTAAGCGGCTTGCCGATGGTGCGCCGCGTCTGGAGGAGCAATCGACTTTTGGCAAGCACTTCAGGGGTTCGTTCGGCAAGGAGGCCGTTTCCATCCATCTCTCGGCCGGTCAGTTGAGCAAACTCTTCAAGTCACTAGATCCGATCTCGGGAAAGAAGCGGGGGCGCCCAAAGACACTCGCGGTCAGCGATGTCATCGAGCGCTGCATTGCCCTCTTCGGTGATTCGATTGTCGAGGCCGCGGTCGAGATCGATATCAAACCCTCCGACCCGCCTGCCTTTGTGACTGGGTACGAGTCCGATCTGATGGCTGCCGTGCTCAACGTCATCGACAACGCCGTTCACTGGCTTGGCACAAGTCCCGCCCGGCCGAGACAGCTGACATTAACAACGGAGCAATCAAAAAAGTATGTGCGGATCGCGATAGCGAACAACGGGCCGTTGATCGACGCCCGTTTCCACGGAAGTCTGTTCAATCCCGGTTTCTCGCTGAAGACGGAAGGCTCCGGCATCGGTCTGGCTATCGCTCGTGAGGCAATGAGGGCGAGCAAGGGGGGTCTCGCCTTCGACCGTGAAGCGGATCAAACAACTTTTGTCATCGAAATGCAGAGGGCACCGTCAAAATGACAGCCGATCTTCCGACCCTGAAAGTCCTGATCGTCGAAGACGAGGACACCAAGCTCGCGGAATGGGATGACGCGATCAAGGCCCACAACGCCGATTCTGAAAGAACGGGCTTCCGGCTGGAAATCGTCTCGTCGAAGACCGTTTCGGCCGCCAAACGCATGCTGGAACTGCACAGGTTGGACGCTGTGGTTGTCGATCTCCGGCTCCAGGTGGAATCCGGCGTCGCCGAGAACAACAGCCATGGAAATGATCTGGTCAGGCACATCCTCGCCGTGCAGCCTCTGGGGGTAGTGGTCTACACCGGCCAGCAAGGTGATGCCGACGTCGACAGCTACGACTGTCGGCAGGTGCGGGTAATGGACAAGGGCGACGGCCTCGATCAGGTCTTCAATTGGCT
>JAYUIZ010000716.1:0-4252 GCA_043765595.1 Lysobacter sp.
CGCTCGCTGCGCACCTTCCGATCGATCATCTACTGCTGGAAACCGACGCGCCGGACCAGCCCGACAGCGGCCATCGCGGACTGCGCAACGAGCCAGCGCGATTGACAACGGTCTGCAACACCATCGCCGCGCTGCGCGGAGTCGAGCCAGAGGTCATCGCACGCGCGACTTCGGCGAATGCGGAGCGGTTGTTCGGGTTGATGCCGCAATTTCCGTAAAGCGGGCTTTCGCCCGCTGATCGGTATCCGATAGGGACGCAGCGGGCTGAAGCCCGCTCTACAGCCCGCTCTACGGAAGCGGTCTACCGCTTCAACAACATCTCCAAGGCCTTCCCCGCCGCCACGAACGCAAACGCGCCGGTGATGTGGGTCGCAGCGCCCAAACCCGCGCCGCAATCGAGTTTCAGCGCCGCATCCTCGCCCAGTTTGGGACGCAGCCCGCACACGCTGCCATCGGCCTGCGGATACTGCACGTTCTCCAGCGAATAGATCGCCGGCACGCCGAAGTAACGCTGGTGATTCTTCGGGAAATTGAATTCGCCGCGCAGCTTCCTGCGGATCAGCGCCAGCATCGCATCGTGCTCGGTGCGGGAAAGATCGCGCACACGGACAAGGGTTGGATCGCGCCGACCGCCGGCGGCGCCGACGGTGATCAGCGGAATCTTGCGACGCCGGCACCAGGCGATGGCTTCGACCTTGGCGCGGAAGCTGTCGCAGGCATCGATCACGAGGTCGTAACCGCGGCCAAGCAGATCTTCGAGATTCGACGGTGTGAGAAAACCTAGGACCGGATCAACCGTCATGCCGGGGTTGATGGCAAGGCAGCGCTCGGCCATGGCCTGGGCCTTGTTGCGGCCGTATTGGCCTTCGAGCGCCGGCAGTTGGCGGTTGGTATTGGAGACGCACAGGTCGTCGGCGTCGATCAGCGTCAACCGGCCTACGCCGCTGCGCGCCAGCGCCTCGACCAGCCAGGAGCCGACTCCACCCAGCCCCACTACGGCAACGTGGCAGCCGGCAAAACGCGCCAGCGCACCAGCGCCGTAAAGACGGTCGATGCCGCCGAATCGTTCGGTCCAGCGCTCGTCGAGCACACGTTGGTCGGTCAGGCTTTTGCTCATCACTGCAGTTTAGCGGAGCGCCCCGTCGCGACGGGCACAAATTGCCTGCATCACCCGGCGTGGTATGTTTTCGCCCACACGTCAGGAGACTCCAATGTCGACCACCCCCGAGCAAGCCCGTCCCAAGTCCTCCGCTTTCGGGCGCTACTTCTTCGTCTTCATTCTGGGCCTGGTGGTCGGCGCGATCGCCGTGGTGATGCTGATGCGCACCCTGGACGAGCGCCGCGACCATTTCCCCGACAGCGTGATGCACGTGCAGGCATGGCACCTCAAACAGTTGGGGTCGAAGGCCACCGAAAATCGCTGCAACGCCACCGATGTGATCCCGCATCTCAAGGGCCTGCGGACCATGGCCGACGATCTGGAGCACGCATTCCCGGATCTCAGCGACGACGCGCGTTTTGTCAAGCATGCCAGCGGCCTGCGCGCCGCGCTCGACGACGCGCTGTCGGCACCGCCACTCAACTGCGAAGGCGTGAATGCGGTCGCGGCCAAGATCGGCGAGAGCTGCAAGGGCTGTCACCAGGATTTCCGCTGAGGCACGGGGCGCGTCGCAGGCGCGCCCGGACGACTGGGCCTACGGCCAGAGCGCCGCAAGAAGCTTGGCGACCAGCAATCCCACCCGCGCCCTGGACAACGCCGACAACCACGAGTATTTCGCCGAAAACACCCCGGCGCAGAACTGAGCCATCGAAATAGCGCGTCAATCGCGCGTCAATCGTGCGTCTGTGGACGGCCCGCTTCGGTGGGCCGTTCTTTTTCCGCGAGCCGTCCAAGCGGGCAGCCGCTTTTCTGAACGCGCCCCTGAATTTCCGGGCACATGCCTTGATAGGCGGACCCCGATATGATGCCGGTCGGTCACCGCGGACCCGTATCCGCGCAGGGGGAATGATTATGTCGCTCAAACCTATCCGTATTGCGGGCAGCGTCCTCGCCTTCAGTGCGATTGCCACCGGCGTTTTCGCTGTCGCGCTGGCCACGCCGACGCTCAGACAGAAACCGCAGGCAAACCCGCTGCGGGTCAGCGTGATCTCGCTAGGCGCAGACAAGGTCGAAGTCACGGTCACCAATACCAGCAGCAGGACGCTGCGCATCCCGAAATGGCAATTGCCCACCGACGTAAACCGCTCGAACCTGTTTCGGATCACCCGCGACGGCGTTGAAGTCGGCTTTGAAGGCGCGATGATCAAACGCGGCGTACCCACCGCCGACGATTTCGCGATCCTGCGCGCAGGCCGCAGCTACCGCAGCGTCGTCGAGCTGGGCACCGCCTACGATCTGTCGAAAGCCGGCCACTACACCGTGACCTACGCAGCACCGCTGCAGTACGCGTCGCTCACCGGCGGCATCCGCCTGCAGCAGCGCAACGGTCTGCCGATGATCGCCCAGGGCGCGCCGATCCGGATCGTGCTGGATCAGACCATGCTGGACCAAATCATGTTGAATCAGATCATGCTGAACCAGCGCGCTACCTTCCCCAACGGCCGCCGCATCAGCCCGGTACTGCCGGCCAATCCGGAACTGTCCGATGTCATTGGCATCAGCACCATCGCCTGCAGCGCTTCGCAGATCGCCACCGTCGGCAATGCCATGCTTTCAGCGCGCGCGTATTCCGAACGTGCGAAAGGCTATCTCAACGCCGGCACCACCGGTGCGCGCTACACCACCTGGTTCGGCGCTTACACCTCCAGCCGCTACGCCACCGCGCAGCAGCATTTTGTGGCCATCGACAACGCGATGGATCAGACTGGCGGCCAGGTCACCATCAACTGCGGATGCAACGACAACTATTACGCCTACGTCATCAAGAACCAGCCCTATCAGATCTTCGTCTGCAACGCGTTCTGGTCCGCGCCGCTGATCGGCACCGACTCCAAGGCCGGCACCCTGATCCACGAGATGAGCCACTTCACCGTGGTCGCCGACACCGACGACCATGCCTACGGCCAAGGTCTCGCGCAGAATCTGGCGATCAACAATCCGACCCTGGCGCTCGACAACGCCGACAGCCACGAATACTTCGCCGAGAACACGCCGGCACAGAACTGACCGCGGCCCTTGGCCCGGACACGGCCGTCCGGATACACCCTCGACGGCCCGCTTCGGCGGGCCGTTTATATTGAGGCTCCCCATTCAGGAGCCCCATTCAGGCCCCCTATGCAGCGATCCGCATCTGCATGCCATCATGCCGCGCACGCGCCCCCCTCACACGCCCGGATACGCCATGGATTACACCGTTCTTCTTTATGTTCTCGCTGCCATCCTGATCGTGATCGGCGTTGCCGGCGTGATCCTGCCCGCATTGCCGGGCCTGCCGCTGGTCTTCGGCGGCATGCTGCTGGCCGCCTGGGTCGATGGCTTCGAGCGGATCAGCGTGCTGACGCTGGTGATCCTGGGCGTGCTCACCGTGCTCTCGCTCGGGATCGACTTCGCGGCCACCGCAATGGGCGCCAAACGCGTTGGCGCAAGCCGCTACGCCATCGTCGGCGCCATGCTGGGTACGGTCGCCGGATTGTTCTTCGGCCTCATCGGCGTGTTCGTGGCGCCTTTTATCGGTGCTGTAATCGGCGAACTGCTGTATCGGCGCAAGCTCGATCGCAGCGAAGTCGGCCAAGCCGCGAAGATCGGCCTGGGCACCTGGCTGGGCATCCTCTTCGGCGTGGTCTCGAAACTCGCGCTGGCATTCGCGATGCTGGGTCTGTTCTTTTTCGCCTGGTATTTTTGATCGTATGACCGCATCCGCTTGCCTGTTCCGGCATTTCACGACGTGGTGCCTGCTTGCATTGCTGGCGCTCGGCGCCGCTACCATCACCGCCACCGCCGCACCGGCGCAAACCATCTTCACCGATACCGTCGCGGCGAATGCAGCGCCCGCAGCCCCGGCCAAGCCAGCACCGAGTCACTGCAATGTGCACCAACTCGGCGATTGCCTCGATGCGATGATCAACAACGCCAGCGATGCGCTCATCCGTATGCTCGAACGCATTCCGCTATTGATCCTCGCGCTGCTGGTGCTGTTGTTTGCAAGCTGGGTTTCCCGATTCGTCGGCAATCGCCTGCATCTGGTCAAGGTCCGTTCGCAGAATCCGTATATGAGCGGGTTGGTGCGCATGGTCGTGCGCACCGCGATCATGC
>JAYUIZ010000717.1:0-4242 GCA_043765595.1 Lysobacter sp.
ATCTGTCAATCATAATGTGTGTGCTCGTGAAGTCAGGGGATCGCCAAGGCTTGTAAGCTGAGCGTTGTATCCAATATTCCAGCCTCTGCCCGCCATCGCGGCTTCGGGCGCTTGCACAAAAAAATCATCGCTGAGGCAGAAGGTTGCGTTGGCGGCGGAACGGATCTCTCGCCATTTGGCCATTTGGCGATACACAGGTGGCAACTGCCCCCGCACCGCAGCAATCCGTGCGCCATGACTTCAGGCCCTGAAGGAACTGTGCGGTTAGGTCTACGGTGCGGGTCTGCGCGCCCTCCGGCGCGGGAGGCTGCCCCATGCTGATTCGTCTCACCTTGATGGCCGGGCTTGCCGGTCTGTCGTTGCCCGCTGCTGCGGCCGAGCCCATGACCGCCGATGCGTTGGTCGCCAAGAGCCTGGCGGCCAGTGGGGGGGAAGAGAAGCTGCGTGCGATCAAGAGCATGCACATGGTAGGCAAAGCGCGCTTGGGCGGTGGTGTCGAAGCCAAGACCGAGTCCTTCGCAGTCGGGCCCGACAAAATTCGCTTCGAGTTCTCGCTGCAGGGCCTGACCGCGGTAAATGCCTGGGATGGCAGGCAGGCGTGGGCCATCAATCCTTTTCAGGGCCGGCGCGAGCCGCAGAAAACCAGCAATGATGATGCGAAGGGTTTGATCCTGGCCGCCGATATCAGCGGGCCGCTGCTGGACTGGAAAGCCAAGGGCAGCAAGATCGAATATCTGGGCACCGAAGATATCGACGGCACCGAGGCTCATAAACTGCGCGTCACCTTCAAGAACGGTGACAGCCGGGTGAGCTTTATCGACCCCGACCATTTTCTCGAAATCCGCACCGAAGACCATCAGTTTATCCGCGGCCAAGAGCAGGTCAGTACGACAGACCTTGGCGAATACGCTCTGGTCGACGGCGTTTACTTCCCGATGGAGCAGGGCCAGAACCAGATCGAATCGATCAAAGTGAACATGCCGATCGACGCCTCGATGTTCGCCTTCCCCACCCCCAAGCCCTGAACCGGAGCCGGTCATGCACGTTTCGATCAAAGTCCTGACCTTGGCCATCGGCGTCACACTCGCCGCCGGTCTGTCACCTACAGTGCTGCATGCCCAAGAGCGCACGTTACAACCCGACCAAGGCGTGATTTCCGGGCTGGGTATCCGCAACATCGGTTCGGCCACAATGAGCGGCCGCATTTCGGCGCTGGCTGCGGCGCGGCGCAAGGACGGCAGCCTCACCCTCTATATCGGCGCCGCCAGCGGCGGTGTGTGGAAATCCACCGACGGAGGTACTACGTTCCGACCGAAGTTCGACAAGCAGCCGGTGCAATCGATCGGCGCGCTCGCACTGGATCCAAGCAATCCCGACCACGTCTGGGTCGGCACCGGCGAAGCGTGGACACGTAATTCAGTATCGATCGGCGACGGCGTGTATCGCTCCACCGACGGCGGCGAAAGCTGGAAGAACGTCGGCCTGCCGAACGCCGAACGCATCGTCAAACTCAGCGTCGATCCGCGCAATGGCGACACCGTGTTGGCCTGCGTCACCGGCAAGCTGTGGAGCGATTCCAGCGATCGCGGCGTGTATCGCACCAGCGACGGTGGCAAGACCTGGACGCAGGTGCTCAAGGGCGGCAACGGCTCCACCGGCTGCGGCGACATGAGTCTCGATGCGAAAAACCCCGACGTGATGTTCGCTTCGCTGTGGGATTTCCGCCGTAAAGGCTGGACCTTCCGCTCCGGCGGTGAAGGTCCGGAATCGGCATCCGCCAGCGGTCTGTATCGCTCCGCCGATGGCGGCAAGACCTGGAAGGAAGTCACCGGCGGCGGTCTGCCGGCGAAACCCTATGGCCGGATCGCGGTGGCGGTGGCGCCGTCGAATTCAAATGTGATCTATAGCTTCGTCGAGAACCTCAAGAGTGCGCTGTTCCGTTCCGACGACGGCGGCAAAACATGGGACCGCCGCGACGACAGTCAGATGATGGTCTGGCGGCCGTTCTATTTCGCCAATCTGATCGTCGACCCGACCAATCCCGACCGCGTGTTCAAACCTAATCTGCAGTTGATCCAAAGTCTGGACGGCGGCAAGACCTTCAACAACGCCAGTGGAAACACTCATGCCGATTCTCACGACGTGTGGATCGACCCCAAAGATCCGACCCAGCTGATCATGGCCGACGACGGCGGCCTGTGGTTCTCCAAAGACGGCGGCGAAAGCTGGTGGAAAAGCAACAATCTGCCGATTTCCCAGTTTTATCACGTCAGCGTGGACGACAACGATCCGTACCGCGTCTATGGCGGTCTGCAGGACAACAGCTCGTGGGTGGGCGACTCGTCTTACCCAGGCGGCATCACCAATTCACGTTGGGAAAACATGTTTGGTGGCGACGGTTTCTGGACGTTCGCTGACCCCTCCGATCCGAATTATCTCTACGCTGAATATCAAGGTGGCAACATAGCGCGCGTGAACAGGCACACCCACGAGTCCCGCGACATCCAGCCACGCACCAGCGAGGGCGAAAAACTGCGCTGGAACTGGAACACGCCGCTTCATCTTTCGCCCAACGAGAAGGGCACGCTGTACATGGGCGCGCAGTATCTGTTCCGCACCCGCAACCAAGGTCAGAGCTGGGACCGGATTTCGCCGGATCTGACCACCAACGACCCCAAAAAGCAGCAGCAGGAGCTGTCTGGCGGCATCACTGTCGACAACTCCGCTGCCGAAATGCACACCACCATCTACGCGATCAGCGAGTCGCCGAAGGACCGCAACGTAATCTGGGTAGGCACCGACGACGGCAACGTGCAGGTCACGCGCGACGGCGGAAAATCCTGGAAAAACGTCACCGCAGGCGCGAAAGTGCCGGCGAATTCATGGGTGTCCTATATCGATGCCGGCCGTTTCGATGCGGGCACCGCCTATGTGACTTTCGACCGCCACACCTTCGGCGACATGAGCCCGATGCTGTACAAGACCACCGACTACGGCGCGAGCTGGCAGGCGCTGGTCACGCCGCAGGAGTCGAAGTCGGTGCGCGGCTATGCGCATGTGCTGCGCGAGGATCCGGTGAAACGCGGCCTGCTCTATGCCGGCACCGAGTTCGGCCTGTGGATCTCGCTTGATGATGGCGGCCATTGGGCGCAGTTCAAAGGCGGAGATTTCCCGGCAGTCGCTGTGCGCGACATGGTCGTGCAGCCGCGCGACCACGATCTTGTCCTCGCGACCCACGGACGCGGCATCTGGATCATTGATGATGTGACGCCGCTGCGTTCACTCACCCCCGAAGTCATACATCAGGAAGCCACTTTTCTGCCAAATCGTCCGCAGCAGCAGCGCATGAACACCTCCGGCGGATGGACCGAAGGCGATGCCAGCTATGCCGGCCAGAACGCAACGAACAACGTCGTCATTACCTACTATCAGAAGACCCGTCATCTGTTCGGTCCACTGAAGCTCGAAATGCTTGATCCCGAAGGCAACCTGATTGAAACACTGTCCGCCAGCAAGCGTCGCGGGCTCAACCGCGTCGACTGGTCGATGAACGTCAAGCCGCCGCTGGTACCGCCGGCCGCATCCGTCGCCGGCAACAGTCTGCAGGGTCCACGGGTGCCGCCCGGCACCTATACCGTGCGCATGACCAAGGGCGACCGCGTGTACGAAGACAAGATTGCTGTCGGTCTGGACCGCCGCGCCACGTTCTCCGTCGCCGACCGCAAGGCCAACTACGACGCGGCCATGAAAGTGCACGCCATGTTCGGTCGGATGAGCGATCTGGTCGCGAAGATCCAAGCCGTACGCGGCGGCGCCGACGGCATTGTCGGCAAACTGCCGGACAACGACCCACTGCGTGCACAGCTGACCAAGCTGTCGGGCAGCGCCGACGCTATCCGCAGGCAGATCGTCGCAACCAAGGAAGGCGGCGCCATCACCGGCGAAGAGCGTCTGCGTGAGCAGATGGATGGTCTCTATGGCGGCCTGATCAATTACGAGGGAAAACCAGCAGACACACTGATCGCCTACACCGGCGTACTCGACCGCGAACTCGCCGCACTGGAGAAGACATTCGTTGCGCTGCGTGACGGAGATCTCGCCAAAGCCAATGCCGCACTCAAAGCAAAAGACCTGCCTGAAATCACGCTGGCTGATCACGCGCCGCTTGCGTGGCGCTTCTCAGGAAAACCGGATTCGATGCCGGCAGAGCGCGACTGAGTGTTGTTGCAACACGCGAGATAG
>JAYUIZ010000718.1:0-4234 GCA_043765595.1 Lysobacter sp.
AGACCAGCAGACACCCGGCCGCGACCGCCCACCGCCCGAGCGCACCGGCCTCGGCGATCGCAGCTACAGGCGCGCACGCCCAGCCGGGTGCCAGTACAGGGCAGTGCATGGACAGGCCGGAATCGAACACCAGCCACTGCGCGAGCGTAGTCCACAGCACCACGAGCGCGAACGCGAGACCGAAACCGATCCCGTTGATCAACATCGGCAAGGCGTTGAATTTCCGGCCATCGCTGGGCTGCATCCATTTCTGCAGCGGCTCGCTGAGCGCGCGCAACCCGAACAGCAGCAAGCCGCCGAACCCCAGACCGCCGAACAGGCCGGCCGTAGATCCACGCAGCACGATGTTGAGCTCCCAGCTGAGCCAGTCGATCGCGCCGAGCACGAAAATGGCGAGCGCCGCGATGTTGACCCACCGCAAGCCCACCGTCAGTCGTCGGCGGGCATCGGCGACGACGGCGCCTGCATCGTCACCGCGGCGACGCGCGAGATGGACCGCCAGCGACATGCCGCATGCGCCGAGACTGAGCAGGACCAGACCGCCGAGCAGCGACCACGAAGGTCCCGGCAACGGCGACGTGAACGACGCCCGCCATTCGGCGATGAACACCGCGCCGGCAAGCGTCGCGCCGATCACGATCAGCGCGTCCAGCAGTTTGGCACGCCGCACCGCGCGTTGCTTCAATGCCTGCGACGCTGGATCGCGCAACATCCAATAGCTGCCGAGCAGGCCTGGCGCGAGCAGCAGCCAGATTCCCGCCGCGAACGGCCACATCGCGCTTTTCCAGTTCATCCACGCATCGGGCATGAACAGATCGAAGCGCAGGTGCAGCACATGGACCAGAATCGGCACCAGGCCCAGCACCAGCGCCAGCACCGCGAATTCCAGATGCACCGCCACGATCGCGCGCAGATAGGTGGCGATGCCGATGCCGTAATCGCGCGCGCCGGCCGGCGCGAGATAGCGTCCGTAGCGGCGCAGCCACGACAGCGTGGACGAATTGCCGCGTTCGAGGATCTTCTCGGCGTCTACGATCCCGACCCGACTGACCAGCCGCCCGAACATCGCGCCGACATAGCCACCGCCGGACACCGTGGACAGATAGTCGAAGCGTTTCAGCACGCCGTTGCGGGCCAGACCGCGCAGCAATCCCAGGCAGAAGGTCGCGCTACGGATGCCGCCGCCCGACAGCGCCAGGCCGATGGTGGGCGTCGAGCCATCGGCCGCGGTATCGATGCCTGCCTCTTCGCGGCGCTTGCGCAGCGCCTCCGCCTCGGGCGCGTCGATCGGGTCGTGACCGTTGCGCTTCGCCGCTGCCGCTTCCGCTTCCGCAGCGATCCTGTCTTCGGAACCTTCCATCGCTCCTCCTCGGGGTTGTGCCCCTTCGATCATTCCTATCAGATCAAGCCTGCTCAACAATCCTGGCGCCCATGATGCCTAAGCCAGCGCGTCTTCCACCGCCGGCACCCAGAACGTATCCGCCAGATGGATGAAGCCCGGCCCCAGTGGATGGATTTCGTTGTCCCACGCGGCCGGGTCGGGCAGTTCGCGACGGGTGTCCAGCAGCACGAAACCATGGGTACCGTCGCGCATCGATCCCAACAGCGCGTGAAAGCTTTCGAGCAGCCACCGGACGATCTTCTTCTGCGCCTCGATCGGTACACCCTGCTTCGTCGCCGGTTTCCAGATCCATGGGCCGGCGCGCATGCGGAAGAATTTGTAGGGCTTGTTCATCGGCGTCACGTCGGCGTAGGTGTGGCCGATGATCGTCGCCCCGGGCGCCACCGCATCGCGCATCGCCACGATCGCACGGTAGCTGGAGGCGACCTGGTCGAAGGTCTTCGATAATTCACCCAGGCGGATCCACTGTCGTACCTCGGCCGGCACGTTCGCGCTCCACGCCCACGGCGAGACATCGCTGCCGCTGCCGTCGCTCAGGTGACGCGCGAAATCGCGGCCGATCACATCGTTGCCACCCAGCGACAGCAGGATCAGCGAGAACGGCCGGCCCCTGCCCTGCAGCACAGCGCCCACATTGCGCCAGCTGCGGATCATCCGCGGCACGTCCTTCGCGTCGCGACCCGGATAACTGTCATCGAGAAAATTCACCCGCCGGCCGAACAGGTCGTCCGAGGACAGCCGGGTCTGCAGGTCCGGGTAGAACCGCAGCGGGTACTGGAACCACGAGTCACCGATGCTCAACGCGTTCGGGCGGCCGGGAAACCGGTCGACGCGATTGAAGTAATCCTTGAGGTGATTGATATGGGTAGAAGCCATGGCACCAACTCCTTGGGGCAAATCCGTGTGGCATCGCACCGGTCGCGAGCCGTGGCTGCGGTCGCTTGCGCCTGGGTCGCCAGGGCCGGGAATCCCCGCATGACGCTCGGCGGCCTTCCCTGTATCAACGTGCACCGTACGGCGGGCGGGACATTGGCCTGTGGACAACGTTCCACGATGATCCACGGCGACCCCTAAGCGTGTGGGATCAGTCCAGAACCATTCCGGGACTCCACGTTCAGGACAACGAAGCGTCCTGAACGTCGCCATGCGGCCATCCATCCTTTCATCGCGAGATAGAGATACAATGCACGCCTCTGCGCCGAGGGGCGCTGCAAGCCCGGCTTTCAGGTCCGGGATCAGGCTCGGCGGAGGCTTCACCCTGCAACGGCGCCCGTTCACTGCGACCCCGGCCATCCGCCCGGGCGCACTCGACGGAAGAACCACCGCCATGAACGCACAAGTCAAAACTCTCCCCGATTACAAAGTCTCCGGCATGCAGCTCGGCGAAGCCGAGTGGGGACGCAAGGAAATCGATATCGCCGAGCACGAAATGCCGGGCCTGATGTCGATCCGCAAGAAGCACGCCGCCGCCAAGCCGCTTAAGGGCGTCCGCATCACCGGCTCGCTGCACATGACCATCCAGACCGCGGTGCTGATCGAGACCCTGAAGGACATCGGCGCCAACGTGCGCTGGGCGTCCTGCAACATCTTCTCGACCCAGAACCACGCCGCGCATGCCATCGCCGCCACCGGCACGCCGGTGTTCGCGTGGAAAGGCGAGACCCTGGAAGAATATTGGGATTGCACCCTCGACGCGGTGACCTTCCCGGGCGGCAAGGGCCCGGAGCTGGTCGTCGACGACGGCGGCGACGTGACCCTGCTGATCCACAAGGGCTACGAGCTGGAACAGGGCTCCAAGTGGGTCGACGAGCCGGCCGCCTCGCATGAGGAAGGCGTCATCAAGAACCTGCTCAAACGCGTCGCCAAAGAGCGTCCCGGCTTCTGGACCAACGTGGTCAAGGACTGGAAGGGCGTCTCCGAAGAAACCACTACCGGCGTGCACCGTCTGTACCAGATCGCCGAAGCCGGCAAGCTGCTGGTCCCGGCGATCAACGTCAACGATTCGGTCACCAAATCGAAGTTCGACAACCTCTACGGCTGCCGCGAGTCGCTGGCCGATGGCCTGAAGCGCGCGCTTGACGTGATGCTGGCCGGCAAGGTCGCCGTGGTCTGCGGTTATGGCGACGTGGGCAAGGGTTCCGCGGCCTCGCTGCGCGCCTATGGCGCCCGCGTCGTGGTCACCGAGATCGACCCGATCAACGCCCTGCAGGCGTCGATGGAAGGCTTCGAGGTCAACACCGTCGAAGCCACTCTCGGCCGTGGCGACATCTACGTCACCACCACCGGCAACAAGGACGTGCTGACGCTCGAGCACATGTCGCAGATGAAGGATCAGGCCATCGTCTGCAACATCGGCCACTTCGACAACGAGATCCAGGTCGACAAGCTCAACGACTCAGACGCCGTGCGTCTGAATATCAAGCCGCAGGTCGACAAGTACACCTTCAAGAACGGCAACAGCATCTACCTGCTGGCCGAAGGCCGCCTGGTGAACCTCGGCTGCGCCACCGGCCACCCGAGCTTCGTGATGTCGAACTCGTTCGCCAACCAGACCCTCGCACAGATCGACCTGTGGGCCAACAAGGGCAGCTACGAGCCCAAGGTCTACATCCTGCCGAAGAAGCTGGACGAGGAAGTCGCGCGTCTGCACCTGGAAAAGATCGGCGTGGTGCTGACCGAGCTGACCACCGAACAGGCCGAGTATCTGGGCGTGTCGAAGGAAGGCCCGTACAAGCCGGATCATTACCGCTACTGATCGTTGCGGTTGCAAGCAAAATAAAAAACGGGCGCTTCGGCGCCCGTTTTTTTGCGTTCGTAGGGCGGGTCTTGCAC
>JAYUIZ010000719.1:0-4216 GCA_043765595.1 Lysobacter sp.
GATCGGATTCGCGCCGGTCAGCTGGCCGCGGGTGGCGTCGGCTGTGGACACGGTTCAAGTCTTGGTCGAGCCTTCATTCTGGTCCTGGCGCGCGCCGACATTCAACAGCCAGCGGTCGCCGAACTTGAGCGTGTCGAAAACGTAGAGCGCACGGGAGTCGAGTTCGCCATCGCGCTGGCCGCTGCGGAAATAGTTCTGCGGGCTGGTTCAGATGTTGCATGGGTTGCGGAACGTCTGGTAGGGGTAGCCGGCACTGGTGCTGGGCATCGCGCGGCCATCGGCATCGAAAAACACGCCGCCGGATTCCAGCTGGAAGGATTCGGCGCTGAACGAGACGCCGGCCACCAGGGCGTGCTCGATGCTGCCGGTCGAGACATTCGCGGTGACATCGGTCTGACTGATCGCGATACTGTTGCGGGTGTCGCGGATGAAACCGCGCGGCCCAGCGACGGGTGACCATGTACCGGCCGGTTGGCCGCTGGCGCAGGCTTGGCCGGTGTACGGATTGATGCCATTTTCCAGACACCAGTTGCCCCGCAACGCGGTCACGTTCGACAGCTGATCCACCCGCTGCACGCGGCCGAGCGTGCGCACCGATACTTGGTCGTTGAAGTCGTGCTCGAACACCGCGGTGAGCATGTCCACGTCGATCTGCTGTTCGGAAACGTTGCGATAGCCGAAATATGTCTCCGGGTCGACGCCCGGCAGCGGGCCGTCGTTGTAGGTGTTCAGCGCGAACGGCGCGCCGTACTGCGGCAGGTTGTCGTCGCTCTGATGCAGGTAGGACAGCGTGACCCGCGTATCGGAGCCCAGGCCAATCGCCAGAGATGGTGCGAATCCCCAGCGCTGGAAGTTCTCGTGCTCGCGATCCGGCACGTCGTTCTGATGCGCCATCGCGTTGAGGCGCAGTGCGATGCCGTTCTCGACATCGAAGTTGCTGTCGGCGGTGACGCGGCCGTAGCCGTCGCTGTCAAGACCCAGCGTGAAAGCATGGGCATCGCCTTCGCGCGTCACCTTGCTGACCAGATTGATATTGCCGCCGACCGAGCCGGCACCGGAGACGGCCGAGTTCGCGCCGTTGATCAGTTCGATCGACTCCAGATTGAAGGTATCGCTGCGCGTGTACTGCGCGCTGTCGCGGATCCCGTCGGTGGTGATGTCGCTGCTGGCGGTGAATCCGCGCAGATTAATACTGTCGCCGTAGCCGCCGCCGCCTTCGCCGGCGCCGAGAGTGATGCCGGGCAGAGTGCTGAGCACGTCGCGCAGACCAAGCAGGTTCTGCTGGTCGATCACTTTCTTGGTCACGACCGTGATGGTTTGCGGTGTGTCCAACAGTGGCTCGGTGTATTTCACGGAGCTGGATTTCGGCTGCCCCTCTCCAGCCACCTCGACCTTATCGAGTTCCTGGATGCCGGTACCGATAGCGGCGAGTGTTTCGGCTTGAACGTTGGCACAGAGAGCGAGCGAAAGCGCCGTGACCAGCGGCTTCACTGACAGGTTTGAATGATTCATCAGGAGTTTCGGCATGCAAGCGATGGCGGCGAGCTGGATTTGGCGACCGTGATGCGTGCACCTTAAATGATAATCATTATTAAATGTAAGTCGATCTCATCTCAGCGTGACGGGCCCTGGCTGCGTGTGTGGAGGTGTTTCCTGTCCTGCCCTGTGCGAAGCGAGTCTTTATCGACAGCCCCGGATACGCGCAGTAATGCGGATCGGTTCGGATCCACGCGCAGCCGCCTGTCGGACCTGCGGCCATCGCACGGGCACCAACATAAAAGACTTGATCCCCGCGACCGGGGCCGCTGGTTCGATCATCGGTTGATATCAGGCTGCGAAGCTGTGCGACAGCAGTACCGCTATTGTCAGCGAGGGAATTCGCATTGGCCCAGAAGATCGCGACGACGCTATACGCGAGTGAAGCGGCGATCCTTCAATACGGTATTAGTTTGAGAACGACAAGGACGTCATGTCGTTGTGCCGAGGGCAGATGCCTGCGCCACAGGCCTGACCGCGTCATCCAGCCCCGCGGCCGTTCAGCGGAGAGTCGGCAACAAAAAACCCCGCTTTCGGGGGGTTTTTTGTATTCGTCGACGGACACGATGCGATATCTGCCGACGTTCTGTCTGGTGCCCAGGAGAGGACTCGAACAATAGCCGTAAGCCATTGATTAAGCAATCAATCGGGCGCATCCCTTAAGAACTTGCACACACACTTACTCGCGTGCCGGGGATGATATGCCATCCCACTGCGCCATGTCCATCAACTTAGAACGGGATGTCGTCGTCGCTGAAGTCGTACATCGGCGGCGGCGCGCTCCCGCCAGTGGAGCCGGCAGATCGTGACGCGCTGCGTCCACTGCTGTTGTCGTTTCGCGGCCGGGAAGAGCCGCCGCCGGCATCGCCGTCGTCACGCTTCCCGCCGAGCATCTGCATTTCGTCGCAGACGATGTCGGTGTAGTAGCGCTTCACGCCGTCCTTTTCGGTTTCGCTGTAGCGGATCGAACCTTCGACGTAAACCTGGCTCCCTTTGCGCAGGTATTCCCCGGCAATCTCGCCGAGCTTGCCGAAGAACGTGACGCGGTGCCATTCGGTGCGCTCTTGGGTGTTGCCTTCCTTGTCCTTGCGCACCGAAGTCGTCGCAAGGCTGATTTTCGTGACGGCCATACCGCCTTGCGTGTACTTGGTTTCGGGATCGTTGCCGAGGTTGCCAACGAGAATGACTTTGTTTACGCCTCTTGCCATAAGTAGTGCGTCCTTAAAACAGGGTGGGTTGTGCGACAGCGCGTTCCGCGAACATCAAGCCGGCCTGCAATGAGTGCTTGGCGTCCGACAGCCATCTATAGGGGTCTGCATTCTCTAGCCTTTGCATTTCGCTGATGTCTTTCGTTGCCGATGCGTGGGCGTGCTGGTCGTTGATGTGCAATTCGATTTGTTGCAACAGCTCGCGGAGCTGAGTGGCATTCGTTCGCAGCGAGTCGATGAACTGGCTACTGGTGTCGCTGGACTGCATTGCTATTCCCCTGCCTTAACGTGTACGTGGAAGTCTCGAAATGGTGTCGAACCGTTGCGCGCATTTCGGCCCACAAAAGAGCCGGTGAGCGTCGTCATCGAAGGGTTCGACGCAATCGCTGTTCAGGCAATAACCAGTCGGAAGCGGGCTTATCGTGTTTGCCGCGATAGCGGCCTGAACGCGCAAAGACTGTGCCAAGTTCTTATCTTCGAACTGCTGTGCCTGGTCGATGATGTCGGCCATGTGTTTCCCCAATCCTGTTCAGTAATGCCGGCTTGCCGGCTATAAAGGACGGCTTGCATTGCAAGCCGTCTCTGTCGCGCAGGCTGCGATTAGCCTGCGTCGACTTCCTCTTCCTGCTCGCCATCCAGTTCCGCGTTCAGGTCCGCGAGCGCGGCCCCGCCGGGCTTGGCGTCCTTGCGCGCCTCGTCATAGGCTTCCGCGGCCGTCTTCAGCGTGGCGTGCGTTCCGTCGGCCGTCAGAGCGTCGCGGATCGTCTTCGGCGTCTTCGTCCACGCGGCCTTGTACGCTTCGACGCCGCCTTCGGTCGTGGTCCGCAGCGTATTCCTGGCGCGCTCGACTTCCGGATCCAGTGCAGCGGCGCCATCGACCCATGCGCGAAGCGCTTCGCCGTCGGCGACAGTCAAATAGCCGTCCTCCCGCCCGAGGATGTGGCGCAGATCGGCCGGACACTTGAACACTTCTTGGGTGCGGCCTTCGTTCCACATGAGAAGCGAAGCGGTCATTTCGAACATGAAGTTTTTTTCGACGATCGGCTGGATGCCGATGGATTCGACTTCATTTTTGCCGTCGCGCTTGACCACCTTCACTTTTTCGCGGGCGCGCGCGCAGACGATGACGTGCATGTCCGATTGCAGCAGCGCGTTGACGAACTTTTTGTGTTCGGCCTTGGCGGTCTTCCAGTCCTTCATGCCGCGCACGGCGCCACGTTCGGCGATTTCCTCGCATCCGCCGATGCCTTCCCATTCGTGGGAAACGCTGTCGACGACGGCGACTTCAACGCCCGCGGCCTGGAATTCCAGAAGCGCGTCGGTGTAGCGCTTGGGATGGAACGGCGGGTCCAAGTCGCCGACCATGAATTTCTGCACGACGCCGTTTTCGTCCTTCAACTCGTCCGCGTACAAGCGACCGCGGCGGTTTTCGGCGCAGATCAGACCGACTTTCCGGCTGTTGCGCTTCGCGA
>JAYUIZ010000720.1:0-14123 GCA_043765595.1 Lysobacter sp.
TGATCGAACGCCTGCGCCTGGGCTCTCGTCCGTCGAAGCGCAGAGAAGGCAGCATCGATGCATTGCGCGCGATTCCCTGGGTGTTCGCATGGTCGCAGAATCGCTCCGGCCTCACCGGCTGGTACGGCGTCGGTACCGCGCTCGCCCACGGCATCGACACCCACGGCCACGACACCATCGCCGCGATGGCGCACGACTGGCCGTTCTTCGCGGCGATGCTGGACGACATCGAAATGCTGATGGCCAAATCCGACCTCGCCATCTTCGAGCGTTATTCGCGGCTCGCCGGCCCGCTGCACGACATGTTCTACGCCGGTATCGCCGCCGAATTCGAACGCACCGCCGACACCATCCTCGCGCTGCGCGGCCGCAGCCAGCTGCTGCAGGACGACTATCGCCTGCGGCTCTCGATCCGTCTGCGCAATCCTTATGTCGACCCGATCAGTCTGCTGCAGGTGGAATTACTGCAGCGCTGGCGCGACGCCGGACGCGATGACGATGCGCTGCTGCAAGCGCTGGTGGCCACCGTGAAGGGCATCGCCGCGGGCATCCAGAACACTGGCTGATCTCTTTTTTGTGGGAGCGACGCAGGCCCCGACGCAGGCCCCGGTGGACCTGAACGCACGGCTTTTGCCGTTATGCTTCCCGTATCGATAACCGGGGCAGGCATTGCGCCCGCACATCGGTACCGCGGCGGGGATATCGGGGATGTTTGCGGGGGACGCAATGCGCGTCGCCTCCGGGCAAGGTATCTAACGCCGCGCTCGACAACCTTTCAATGGAAATCATCAGAATGAAATATGGAATCCGGACCAAGCTCGCCTTGGCCTGTGCTTTGTTGCTCGGCACCGTCGGTGCCGCCCATTCCGCCACGCTGGTCACCGACTGGAACGACCAGGCGCTTCAGGCCGTGCGGGCCACCCGCATGGCGCCGCCGGTCTTCGCGCGCGCCAATGCCATCGTTAACACCGCCATGTACGACGCTTGGGCGGCGTACGACAACAAGGCCAACGGCACCCAGCTCGCCGGCGAACTGCGTCGGCCTGCCGCCGAACGCACCGACGCGAATCGCCGCAAGGCGATGAGTTTCGCCGCCTACCGCGCGCTGGTCGAAATGTTCCCCGTCCGCATCGCGCAGTTCAATGTCGAAATGGCGCGTCTTGGCTATGACCCCGCCGATACCAGCGGCAATCTCGCCACGCCGCAAGGCGTGGGCAACGTCGCCGCTGCAGCACTGATCCAGTTCCGCCGCAACGACGGTTCCAACCAGCTGGGTAACCTCAATGGCGGCGCGCCCTACAGCGATTACAGCGGCTACATGCCGGTCAACGGCCCCTTCAATATTGTCGATCCAACCCGCTGGCAGCCGCTGGCTGTGCCCAATGGCAGCGGCGGTTTCAATATCCAATCGTTCCTCACTCCGCACTGGGGCAACGTCAAGGGTTTTGCGCTGACCCAGTACAACCAGTTCCCGATCTCGCCCCCGTCGGTACGCAACAGCTTTGAATATTGGCGTCAGACGGCGGAAGTGCTGGCCTACAACGCCACGCTGACCGACCGCACCAAATCGATCGCCGAATGGTGGGCAGACGGCCCGGGTTCGGAAACCCCGCCGGGCACCTGGATGCTGTTCGCCAAGCAGGTCTCCGATCGCAAGCAGCACTCGCTTGGCCAAGACATTCGCATGCATTTTGCGCTCAGCAACGCGATGTTCGATGCCGGTGTTGCGGTATGGGGCTACAAGCGCCAGTTCGACAACTCGCGCCCGATCACCCTGATCAATTTCGAATTCAACAACCGGCTAATCGTCGCCTGGGGCGGCCCAGGTCAAGGCACCAAGTTGATCAAGGGCCAGGACTGGCGCCCGTATCAGGCGGTCAATTTTGTCACCCCGCCGTTCGGCGAGCATATTTCCGGCCACAGCACTTTCAGTTCTTCCGCAGCGGAAACATTGAAGCTGTTCACCGGCAGCGACAGCTTCCCGAATTCGGCGGTGATCCCGGCCGGCTTCTCGCTGGTTGAGCCCGGCGTTGTGCCTGCGCAGCCGCTCACCCTGTCGTGGCCAACCTTCTCGGCTGCGGCCGATGAGGCGGGCATTTCGCGTCTTTACGGCGGGATCCACTTCCGCCTTGGCGACCTGGAAGGCCGCAAACTGGGGCGCAAGGTCGGCGCGCAGGCCTACGCATTGAGCCGCGGGTATATCAACGGCACCGCGGGCAACTGATCGACCCATCCGGGCCTCCGCTTCGCGGGAATCGGGATTCGATATGAGCCAGGAAAAAAGCCGCAGCGATGCGGCTTTTTTTGTGTCGGCAATTTAATGCGCATAACGAAATATTGTCAGTGTCGCCTACCACTCGACGCGACGTACGCCGGATCAATAGTTGGACATCACCGACACGATGGCCGGAATGCTGATCAGCGTGCCCAGCGCACCGGTGACGATGCCGATCCACGCACGGATCTTGCTGGTCGTCGCCCCGTAACTCTACTCTTGTAGCCGTAAGAAGTAGGGCGGGTGCCAGCACTCCTTCCGGAATAGCAGCACAGCACCTGCGCGAACCGCGCATCCTCAGGCTCTCTCGCTGCTCGCGGCGACACCGCTTCGACGCGACGGGTTTTACCGCCTTACGGGTTAAGGGCTGCCTTCTCACCTGATTTTTTACCGAATAGCCGTCCAAAGTTATACCTCCACTGGAGCGCAAAACTCATCCCAATTCTCCCGTCAAGAGGGCTTTCTAGAAGTCTCTTCCACTCATTGTCATTAGGTGCCCGGGACGCATCCTTGAGAAATTCCGTCACCCAGTTATCAAGCTGATTAATTATTCCAACATGTCTAGGCGTGACTTCAAATATCTTCAGAATGGATATTAAATCAATGTCAGGAATAAGCTCCCTGTCTTTTTTGCTCCTTTCTTTGTTCTGTTTCTCAAAGTCTTTTGTCACCTTCTCTTTAAGAGCATCGAAATCGGAAAGCTCGGCGCTCATGTTATCCAAGAGAATAAGCAACCACTTGGCTGCCCAATCAGCCTGGTTAACATATACGAGAAATCGAAAAACGCGCTTTGCAGTGGATCCAGATTCATCCTCGGAAAGTAGTTTTTCTCGGCAGTGACGAGCTACCCGACAAAGCTCCTGATCAGCAACCTGACTACCCTTCATGTAGCACCAAGACTGCACTTGAAGTTTAAAATTTTCTTTCTTTTTCTTCGCATCTTGGTAGTCAGTTAATAGGACGAGGCAATCATGTTCGTTTCCATACAATCGCTCATATGCCGAAAAGAAAGGCTCGCTCGTGCAGAAGTTCGTAGAGGGCGACTTAACTCCAAGATCCAAGTCAGGAAGATCGACTCCCCGGGCAGGGTTAACTCGGAGCATCATTTTGGTATCTGCAAGCGTCGACTTCTCGATCACAGCCACCAAGAGCATCTCTAGAATGCTGCCAATGGTCTTACCGTCCAGATTCGCGATAGTCCCTTTCTTTTTCAGCTCTTGGTACCAGTGCGGTAGTTGGCCGCCGCGCGAAATCCGGGTAATAACATCTTCCAGCTCGTTAAGCCTTTCTCCTCGAAGGGCTGCATTCAACGTTCCTATAATCGCATCAAGATCTCCCAGAACACGTGCGCGAAGCTTTGCTTTTTCATTAGACACAGAACAGATCCTTTTGTGTTGTGGCTTGGCATTTGGAGGGAACCGATGGGCCGGACAGCACTTTTCGCATCACCCATTCAACCATTGGTGGCGGGACGGCGTTTCCAAGCAAAGCATATTGATCGTACCCCCTTACTCCCGCACAATGTCTGTCACCAAATCCTTGCAGCCTCGCATATTCAACCGGTGAAAGCCGCCGGTATCTGTCCCCGATCTTGTATCGCTCATAGTGGCGGCTTGTTGATGCAGTCAGTGTTGGGGCAAGGCCATTCGCACCGAATATGGTGTAGCCCATCCGCGCCCCTCCGCTTTGATTGCTCACTATCTCAACCCCATTTACGAAGCGATCGACTAGTTCGTTCACATGAAGCCTGTCAAGCGTCTGCTTAGTGTAGTCATACTCTTCGCCGGGGTTTTCCTCAAGTACATCAAGCAATAACCTTGTCGGAAATTTTTCCGGAAAAATATTCAACTCATGTGCGACATAGAACGAACCAAACGCCACCCCCCAATTCGGAAATTTTGAGCGATGCTTTTCGACTCTGCTCCAAGAACTAAAATCTCGGAGAATTTGATCGATACCCACAGGAACATGCGCGACTTCTGTAAGCCGAATTTTTTCATGTGCTAAAAAATTCTCATGCTCATACGCGTCAACACGAGTCCCGACAATTACGACTCTTTCTCGGTTCTGCGCCAACCCAAAGTGCTTCGCATTCAATACCCGCCACTCGACAAAGTAGCCAAGTGACGTCAATGCAGAGAGCACTGTTGCGAAGTGAATACCCAACTCCATAGACAACAAGCGTTTAACGTTCTCAAGGATAAAATGTTTAGGCTGCCTTTCTTTTACCACATCCACGATTGTTTGAAACAAAGTGCCACGCGGATCTCTAATGCCCTTCTTTTTTCCAGCAGCACTAAACGGCTGGCAAGGAAATCCTCCCGTGAGAATATCGTGCTCAGGAATATCTGAGGCCAAGCCTAAAATGTCGCCTTCATGAAGGACATCTGATCCAAACTGTTCTCGATAAACAGTACATGCGAGATGACTAAAGTCGTTCGCCCATACAGTCTTTATTCCGATCCTGTCGGCCGCAAGTCGAAAGCCACCTATGCCGCAGAAAAGCTCTACGGTCGTGAGTCCATTAAGGTTTTCAGCATGCAGTTCATCCTTTTGGCCTACCGATCTGAGCCTTTTGCTTTTTTTGACTTGCTGGTTCAATTGAGCACCTTCTGAACGACGTTAAGGCATCCTAATAACGGGCGCCACTATGAAAAATATATGGTACAGATTAGTAGCACGCGTTTTGCCACATGAATAAAGCGACATACTGCACGCGCGGATTGCAAGCTGAAGTGTCTGCGGTTTTCGTGCCCGGGACAACGTTTCATTGTATAGACGCGTCACGATATGCTCCACACGCGTTGCCACAACAGTTAAAGAAGCGTCGTGGCTTGTATCGCCGCCGCCCCCCTCCCATCCTGGGCGATGCGCAAGGGGAGAGGACAAACATCGCGCCTTGACAGCCGTCCGACTCTTGAAAGCCCGCGTTCCGCCAAGCCCGGAACGCTTGCCAGCTGGACATCACAGCACCAAGCCGTATACTCCCCCCCACTACCAGCGAGCCATCATGCCCCAATCCCCCGCCGAGAAAAAGAAGGCGCTGACCCGCCTGCGTCGCATCCGCGGGCAGACGGATGCGCTGGAGCGGGCGCTGGAGGCCGGCAGCGACTGCGGGGCGGTGCTGCAGCAGCTTGCGGCGATCCGCGGGGCGGTGAACGGGTTGATGGCGGAGGTGCTGGAAAGCCATCTGCGCGAAACCTTCGGCGATGTCGCCGCCAAGGACGCCGCGAAGCGCAGCGCGCAGGACGAGAGCGTGCAGCAGGCGATCGCGCTGGTGCGTTCGTATCTCAAATAACCTGTGTTGTCCTACTTACCATTCGGAGTATCGCCATGAAATCACGTGCCGCCGTCGCTTTCGGTCCCGGCCAACCGCTGCGGATCGTCGAGATCGACGTCGCGCCGCCGCGCGCGGGCGAAGTGTTGGTGAAGATCAGCCACACCGGCGTGTGCCACACCGATGCGTTCACGCTCAGCGGCGACGATCCGGAAGGCATTTTTCCGTCGGTGCTGGGTCACGAGGGTGCGGGCGTGGTGGTGGACGTGGGCGAAGGCGTGACGTCGTTGCAGCCGGGCGATCACGTGATTCCGCTGTACACGGCCGAATGTCGCGAGTGCAAGTTCTGCAAATCCGGCAAGACCAATCTGTGCCAAAAGGTGCGCGCGACGCAGGGCAAGGGGCTGATGCCGGACGGCACGTCGCGGTTCTCGTACAACGGCGAGCCGATCTTCCACTACATGGGCTGCAGCACTTTCAGTGAATACACGGTCGTCAACGAGATCTCGCTGGCGAAAATCAATCCCGAGGCCGATCACGAGAAGGTGTGCCTGCTCGGCTGCGGCGTCACCACCGGTCTGGGCGCGGTGCACAACACCGCCAAGGTGAAGGAAGGCGACAACGTGGCGGTGTTTGGCCTGGGCGGCATCGGGCTGGCGGTGATCCAGGGCGCGCGTCAGGCGAAGGCCGGCCGCATCATCGCTATCGACACCAATCCCGGCAAGTTTGAACTCGCCAAGCAGATGGGCGCGACCGAATGCGTCAATCCGAAAGATCACGATAAGCCCATTCAGGACGTGATCGTGGAGATGACCGACGGCGGCGTGGAATACAGCTTTGAATGTATCGGCAATGTGCACGTGATGCGCGCAGCATTGGAGTGCTGCCACAAGGGCTGGGGCGAGAGCGTGATCATCGGCGTGGCTGGCGCAGGACAGGAGATCAGCACACGCCCGTTCCAGCTGGTCACTGGCCGGGTCTGGCGCGGTTCTGCGTTCGGTGGTGTCAAGGGCAGAACGCAACTGCCGGGGATGGTGGAGCAGGCGATGCGCGGTGAAATCGATCTGGATCCGTTCGTGACCCACACTATGCCGCTGGAACGGATCAACGAGGCTTTCAATCTTATGCATGAAGGCACATCGATCCGCACCGTCATTCACTTCTGACCGGACGCAACGTTGGAACGCATCGAACATCGCGCATGTTTCGGCGGTTGGCAGGACGTCTACCGACACCATTCCGATACGCTGGACTGCACGATGCAGTTCGCGATCTATCTGCCGCCGCAGGCGGAACAGCGTCGCTGCCCGGTGATCTATTGGCTGTCGGGCCTGACCTGCAACGAACAGAATTTCATCACCAAGGCCGGCGCGCAGCGGTATGCGTCGGACCACGGGGTGATTGTGGTGGCGCCCGACACCAGCCCGCGCGGCGACAACGTGGCCGATGCCGAGGGTTACGATATCGGCAAGGGCGCGAGTTTCTATCTCGATGCGACGCAGGCGCCGTGGTCCGCGCACTACCGCATGCAGACATACGTGGCGCGCGAACTGCCGGCGTTGATCGAAGCGCATTTCCCCGCCACCGATGCCCGCGCGATCAGCGGCCATTCGATGGGCGGGCACGGCGCGCTGGTCACTGCGCTGCGCAACCCGGGGCGCTACCGCAGCGTGTCGGCGTTCTCGCCGATTGTTTCCCCGTCGCAGGTGCCGTGGGGACAGAAGGCGTTCGCCGCGTATCTGGGCGAAGACCGAGACGCGTGGAAGGCCTGGGATGCATGCGAATTGATCGCGACCGTTGAGGAACGTTTGTCGATTCTGGTCGATCAGGGCAGCGGCGACGAATTTCTCGATACGCAGCTGCAGCCGGAACGCTTGCAGGATGCCTGCGCTGCGGCCGGTCACCCGCTGGACCTGCGCATCCGCAAGGGTTACGACCACAGCTATTACTTTATCGCCAGCTACATCAGCGAGCACTTCATCTTCCACATGCGGCGGTTGAATCTGGCGCGGTGACTATCTTGTAGGAGCGGCTTCAGCCGCGAGCTTCACCCGACGCAGAGCTCACGGCTGAAGCCGCTCCTACAATAGACGCAAAGCTCGCGGCTGAAGCCGCTCCTACAGGGCGAAATCGGTGTAGGCGAAACGTTCGTCGCGCAGCACGGTTTCACCTGTCGACACCGCGATCGGCGTCGCGAACATCGGGCCGGCATGCACCAGGGTGTGGAACTCGCCGTTTTCGCCGCAGGGGTCGCAGCCGGTCTGCAGATCGCGCAGCAGCGCCTCATCGAAATCGCGGCCGCTGAAGCCGGCGTCGAGTTGCTGGGTATCCACGCACACCACCTGCGCGCGCAGGCCGCCGGCGATCATCGCGCGCGCAAGCGTTGCGGTGTAGCCGGGCGACGGATCGAACAGCGGGAAATGCGGCGTCCAGTCGAGCTCGTCGCACAGCGCTTCGCGGTAGGCGCGGATATCGCCCAGGAACAGATCGCCGAACGCGATGTCGCGCAGCCCAGGCCAGCGCATGCGCGCGCGATCGAGCGCATCGGCGAAGGTGGCGCGGTAGATCTCGTTGCTCGCGCGCTGCGGCATCCACGCTTCGATCACCGGCAGACCGCAGGCTGCGGCCTGCGCATGCAAAATGTCGCGACGGATGCCCTGCATCGCAATACGGTCGTAGCCTTCGGTCAGGGTAGTGAGCAGGCCGACGACTTCGACATCATGCTGCTGACGTAAAGCGTGCAGCGTCCATGCGGCATCTTTGCCGCCGCTCCACGACAGCAGCAGCGGCAAGGTCATGCAGCGCTGACGTCGCGCAGCTCCCAGCCGTTACCCGCGAGCAGACGCAGGCGATGCTTGAGGATGGTGCCCGGGATCGATGTGATTGCGATGAGATCGATTTTCAGATCATGCTGCTCGCCGCGCACGGTGGCGGCGGGATCGGTCGCGCCCAGACCGGGATCGACGGCATCCGGGTCGTCCTGCGCCGCACGCCAGCGCTGGAACAACGCATCCTCGCGCAGCGCCGCCTGCAGTTCTTCGGCCATCCCTTCCGGACCCTGCGAACGGAATGCGAATGCGCCGGCAGCGCTCAGCGCGCTGGGGTCTGGAATGCTCAGATAGAAACGCGTCGCCATGATTGTATTCACGCCTATGCTGGGCGGGTCAGCATAGTGCGTGGCCACTTAGTGGGCAATGTGTTATAGCAATTGGCCTTCAGCGGCGAAGCCAAGAGTCAAGGCGCCTTTGCCGAGATTGACCATCGCGGTCAGGCTCATCACGCTTTCGTGCAGAGCGACGTCGTGCTCGCGGCAGGCATCCCGCAGCGTTGCATAGCCCGGCAAGGCGCGCATCTCTTCGAGCGGCCCGCCATAGCTCATGCACACATGGGGGCTGAGCAGTTTTGCGCGCACGCGATCAGCGGCATGCGTGAGCAGCTTGCTTGCGGCAGCGTCGAAGCCCCGCACTTTGGCGATGGGTCCGGTGACGCCCTGATTGCCGTGCAGGATGGGCTTGATGTCGAGCATCGAACCCAACGATGCGCTTAACAGACTGACGCTGGCCTCGCCTTTCTTGCGGGTGCGCGCGCGCATGTAGTGCAGATCGCGAACGATCAGATAGCCTTGGGTATGCTGGACCAGATGATCGAGGCGGGTACGGATTTTCGGCGGCTGGTCGCCGGCAGCGATCATCTGCGCGGCTTCGATCATGGTCACGCCCTGGGCAGCGAACACGTTCTGGGTATCGATGACCCTGAGTGAGAAGGGCGTGCTATAGCCCGCGGCGATGCGGATGGGCTTGTAATCGTTGAGAATGACGAAGCTCGCCTGGGTCGCATTGTTGTAAATCGGGCTGCGATTCTTCATCACCGTAAGGCAGAAGACGTAGTCGTAGTCGATCACCAGCCGATTCAGGAACAGATCGCGGATCTGTTCGACGCTGAAAGAACTCGTTTCGGCATCGACACCGCGCTCGGCGATATCCGACTCGATGAACGCCAACGCGGATTGCTCGTCGCGGATATCCGCGAAAACAGTTTCGCCAATCTTGATGGCGATGGGGAGTATGACGATGCCGTATTTTTCAAGAATATTCGTCGGCATGTCGCATGTGGCATCTACCACAAGACCTATACGCATGATGGCGGCTTCCAAAGGGGTGCGGATATAACCACTGCCTCCATGCAAAACCGCCGATCGACATGTACGCAGCCGCCCCTGTTCAGCCGCGCTGCACGCCAACCGGCAACTCCGCGACCCGACGCATCTCGACTTCCTCTAACAGTGCCGGATCGCGCAGAGCCGCTATTGCGAACTCATGGGCATCATTCCCCCAAAACAGCGAACTGCCAAGTGCCAATGTCGGCACACCGAAAATACCGGCGGTGAGCGCCACTTCGGTGCATGTGCGCAGCATCGCCTTCACTTCAACAGAATCCGCCACGCCGACCGGCAATCCCAGCATTTCGCGCACCGGTTCCAATGCCTGCGCAGTGTCGGCAAGACGCCCCTGTACCCAGATCCAGTCGAACAGCGCATCAATGGACGCGGACGACGCGCCTGCTGCAATGCACAAACGCAGCGCAGGCAGCGGATTGAACGGATGCTTCGGCGGGAAACGCAGCGGCACACCCGCTTGGCGCGCCTGCCACAGCACGTGCTGATAGGTGAACTGGCGCTTGCTGGGGATTTCCGCCGGCCCTTTCTGGCCGCGGGTATCCAGCACCGCCGCCAGCAGGATCGGCACCGGGATAATGGCGTGTTCGGCCATCAGCGCGCGCACCTTCGGCCACTGCAAATAGGCGAACGGCGAAATGAAATCGAAGTACCAGCGATTAGCGGTTTCGGTCATGGCACGGCTTCAGTCATGGCACGGTTTCAGTCATGGATGTTTCCGGAACGTCATGGCCGCCGGCTCAACAGCCGACAGCGCTGTAGTCAGCGACCGTATGCAACAGTTCGTCGCCTTCGGCGGCGCCGGAGAGGAACAGCACGGGCCGCGACACGTTGTAGTGATCGGTGGTGTCGAAAATGAGGTCGAGCTTGCCGTCGCGGTCGAGATCGCCGGCGAAGATCAGGTACGGCGAGGCATCATCGCCCAACATGAAGCCCGTCGCGCCTTCACTCCGCTGCGCGGTCATGCGCACCAGTGTCTGCCGGCGTTCGCCCTTGATCAGCGCGATCTCGCACATCAATCCGCTGTCGGTCACAGCGGCTTCGCAGCGAGTCGCAAGCTGATACGCCTTCTCGCCCAGCGTCAGGGTCTGCGCGACGAGGCCCGAATTGCCTGAAATGTCTTCGCTCCGGGCCCGCACCACAGGTCCGGCATGCAGGCCGGTGCCGCGCAGATAAGTGACGACATCGGTCTTGTCGCTGCCGACCTCGCTGCCGGTGGCCTGGCCTTCGGTGTCGAGCAGTTCGTCGAACACGGTCTTCACCCGCAGGCGCGCGGTGTCGAGCCGCGCTTCATCCGCCTGCACGCGCAGCGCGAACCAGCGCTCGCCGTGGCGCGCCACCGCTTCACCCTGATGGAACGTGCCCGGCGGCTGCAGTGCATGCGCGCCGGGCAATGCGAACGCCAACAACAAAGACAGCATTGACGCGCTCCAGAGTCAGTTCTTCCCGGCAGGATACGCCTTGGGCAGGTCGCCTTCCGCGCGCAGATAGCGATCGCGCAGCTCGGTCTGGCGGCTGCGCATCGGAATCGGGCGGCCATCGAACCACACCTGCGTCGCGACCGTGCTCACGTCCAGCGGATCGCCGGTCCACAGCACCAGGTCGGCGCGTTTGCCCACCGCGATGGTGCCAATGCGGTCGCCCACGCCCAGCACGTCGGCCGGCACCCGGGTCAAACCGGCTAGGCCGTCTTCCCACGGCAGCCCGCTCGCGACCGCGATGCCGGCACCCTGGCGCAGCTTGCGGGCGTTGTGGCTGGGATCGTTGGACTGCACGAAGCTGACCTGCACGCCGGCCGCGCGCAAACGTGTGGCGTTCTGCAGGGTCGCGCCGATCTCGTCGAAACTGCGCGGCAGGTTGGCGAAGGGATCGACGAACACCGGCACCTTCGCCGCGGCCAGCTGCGGCGCCAACATCCACGCTTCGGCACCGCCATTGATCGCGATGCGCACGCCGTGACGCTGCGACCAGCGCAGCAGCTGGCGGATGTCGGCGGCGCGATGCACGCCCACCATCACCCGGCCGCCGTTATTGAGATAGCGCGCCAGCGTGTCGCGGCCGGCCGGCGTGAGCATCGCCATCGGCGAACCGGCGGGGATGCGCCCGCGCACCTCGTCGATGAACTGGTCGAGCAGCATCCACTGGCTTGCGCGGGTGCCGCCGCTGAGGCTGGCGCCATCGCTGCCCAACTGTACGAACAGCAGTTTCGGCCCGGCCGGCTCGGGGCTGCCGTCCAGCCGCACCACCGCGCCCTGGCCGGCGATGATGGAGCCGCCGTTGACCGCGTTCGCGCCCAGCAGGGTGAAACCGATGCCCTCAATGCGCGCGATCGGCACCAATAGCGAGGCCGGGTTATACGCCAAGGTCACGTCGAACTCGGGACGCACCACCATCTGCTTGCCTTGGCCGAGGGCCAGCGACTGGTCGTTGGTGGGATCTTCCGCCGACACCTCATCCAAACCGATCGCGGTGACGCCGCCGAACAGGGCCGGGGTGAGCGGCTTGCCGCCGGCATCCACCACCTCCACGCCGCTCGCGGACAGGCCGCGGCCGACAGCGGCGATGTTGCCGTCGCGCACCAGCACATCGGTGTTCTGCAGCGTGCCCTGCGCGCCGGCGGTGTGGACGGTCGCGTTGCGGATCAGCACGCTGTTGGAAAGCGTGTTCTGTGCGGCCACGTTGCCGACGAGCAGCGACAGGCCGATGGCCAGCAGCGTTCTACGGACACGGCGGCTCATTGCACACCTCCCTGAACGCCCTGTCCCGGAATGCTTTGACCCAGCATGAAATCGGAGGTCGGCTGGCGCGACGGGTCGTTGCGGTCGTACACGCGCGCGCCGTCGATGTAAACCTGTTCGGCCTTCGCATAGACGCTGAACGGGTTGCCGCTCCACAGCACCACATCGGCCATCTTGCCGGCCTCCAGCGTGCCGGTTTTGTCGAGGATGCCCATCGATTTCGCCGGGTTCGACGTGATCCAGCGCACCGCGCGCTCGGGCGGAATGTCGATGCCGATGCGCTGCGCGCTGGCCATCACTTTCGCGGCTTCCTGATTCAAGCGCTGGATGCCTTCGTCCGAATCCGAATGCACGATCGCGCAGCCGTTCTGCGGGCGGTCGACCAGCACGATGTTTTCCTGGATGCCGTCGAAGGCCTCCATCTTGAAGCCCCACCAGTCGGCCCACAGTGCGCCGCAGATGTTTTCCTTCGCCAGGCGGTCGGACAGTTTGTAGGCCTCCACGCCGTGATGGAACGCGCTGATCTTGAAGCCGAATTCCTTGGCCAGATCCATCATCACCGCCATCTCGTCGGCGCGGTAACAGTGGATGTGCACCAGGATGTCGCCGTTGATCGCGCCGGCCAGCGTGTCCATCTTCAGGTCGCGCTTGCCGCCGCTGTCGTTGGCACTGTCGGTATCCCCAGAACCGCTCTGCCACCAGCGCTTCTTATGCGCGGCAGGTTTCTTGGGCCGGTTTTTCTTCAGATATTCGCTGGCGTCAATGAACGCCGCGCGATAGCCCGCCACGTTGGCCATGCGCGTCGACGGACCGCCGCGCTCGCCGTACACGCGCTTCGGATTTTCGCCGCAGGCCATCTTCAAGCCCCACGGCGCGCCGGGGAATTTCATGCCCTGATACGTCAGCGCCGGCACGTTCTTCAAGGTCACGCTGCGGCCACCGATCAGGTTCGCCGAACCGGGCAGGATCTGCAGCGACGTGATGCCGCCGGCCAGCGCCGTGGCGAAGCCCGGATCCTGCGGCCATACCGAATGTTCGGCCCACACATTGGGCGTGGTTGGCGCGGTGGCTTCGTTGCCATCCTGATGCGCCTTGACGCCGGGGCTTGCGTACACGCCCAGATGCGAATGCACATCGATGATGCCCGGGGTGATCCACTTGCCGCGGCCGTCGACGCGGATGGCATCGACAGGCGCATCCAGATTTGCACCGACCGCCACAATCTTGCCGTCGCGCATCAGCACGTCGGCGCCGTCGAGACGTGTGCCCGTACCGGTCAGCACGGTCGCTCCGCGAATGAGCACCGGCGGTGAAGCGATCATGCGGTAGGTGCTGGCATACGGATCCTGCGCAAAACGCGAGGCGCCTTTCGCGGGCGCCTCTGCGGCCCACGCGGGCGACAACGCCGGCGCGAGCACCAGCGCAGGCAATACGGTCGCGGCCAGCGCGACGACGAAAGTTCGATGCATGACGGTTGATGCCCCTGGCAAAACGCCCCCTTGGACGGTCCGCCACCCTAGCCCGCTGCCACCCCGGTGCCAACCATGACCAAGGTCATGGTGCAAAATGTGAGGCATTACCGGAGAAGACAGATGAAAGAGAAAGACCAGATCGTCGAGAACTGGCTGCCCCGCTACACCGGCGTGCCGCTCGACCAGT
>JAYUIZ010000721.1:0-1504 GCA_043765595.1 Lysobacter sp.
GAAATGGCTCGGTGCGTGACATGGACTTGCGGGCGTCCTCGACGCTCAGGCCCTTGCGTTCGATCAGGTCGTCGAAGAGCACCGTGGCGACCTCGACCACGGCCGCGTTGGGTTCGCCATCGAAGCCCGTGAGCGGCGTTTCCTTGTTCTCGGCCGTGTCGAGCCAAATTTTCTGGACCGGGACCGTTTCCTCGATCACCCGGAGCATCGACTTGATCAGGGGCGCAAGCGCCCCAGCGCTTTCGAGGACGGCAGCGACGGACGGATGGGAATCTTCGATTCGATACCGCATCCCGCCCTTCAAGCGATCGACGCGCCACGCTTGCTCGATCGGCATGTTGCCCTTGGCAGGCGCCGGCGTGCCGCGATAGGCGAATACGCGGCGAGCCTTTTCTCGCGTGTTCTCGGCCAGTAACGTCAGCCAGGGCCGCAGCGACACGGGCGGGCGGGCCGTCGATTTGCGAACGTCGATCTTCCAGTCGGCGTCGGCGGTGTTGGGGATGTCCAAGCGGATGCGGGCTAGGCGGTGCGCCTCTTCGCGGTTCCACGCGCGCGAGTTGCCGAGCCCTAGCCAGCCACCCGCGAGCAGGAGTCGCTCGTTACGGTAGACGTAGAAGCCCTGCTGCGCAGTCCAGCCAGCGGGGCCTGCGTTGGCATCGAACTCGACGGCGCTCAACTTGTCGCGGTGGGGCAGCACATGGGCTTGCACCGTGACGATCCCGTAGTCGGTCGGGTGGTTGGTTGCCGGCGACGCCCAGGGCTTGGCCGGGTGCCCCGTCATGAAGGGGTCCCACGGCGCCACAGCTTGACCGTTCAGGATCAGCTTGAGCTTCGCGCGCGGCCCATGGAGAAGCCGATGGAAAACCATCGCCAGGTGGGATTCGACGTTGTCGATGAGGTCGTGGAAATCATTGGAGGTGAAGCCGGCTGTGACCACGCGGTCCATCTGCTCCCAGAGGACGACAGTGCCGGCCTTGCTGACCTTCAAGCCAGCGATGAATGGCTTCGATCCTTGCGCCGGCCCCTCGAACAACAGCCAGCCGCCATCGGGATTGGCGGCGAGCTCATCGAGGTCCCAGCGCAGGCAGCATCGGTCCGCTCCTTTGACCGAGGCGACCGTCAGTCGACGGCACTGGGAGAAAGATGCGGTCTTGAGCCCCATGCCGAAGCGCCCGAGATCATGCGGTGAGCGGATGTCGAGGGGATTCTTGTCGCCCAGGCGCATGGCGCTTTCGAGCTCGGCATCGTTCATGCCGCGGCCGGTGTCCAGGATCGTGATCCGGCTGTGTGGACCGTCCCAGACGAAGTCGAGCCGGACTTCATCGGCGCCAGCCGATATGCTGTTGTCGATGATGTCGGCCAAGGCCGCGCCGGTCGAATAGCCCAAACCTCGCAGGGACTCGAGCATCGCCATCGCGCGCGGCGGAGCGCTCCTTGTCTTGCTCTTCATCGCCAATAGCCCTTGCCGGGCCAAAGAGTGAATCCGAAGTCAATCAGCTTCCGG
>JAYUIZ010000722.1:0-4191 GCA_043765595.1 Lysobacter sp.
GTGGATGCAGACAACAGCGACGCGCTGTGGATGACCACCACCGATTTCCTCACCCCGACCATGCTGTCGCTGGTCGAGATCGGCCAGCAGCCCGAGAAACTCAAGGCGATGCCGGCGTTCTTCGATGCCAGCGGCATGGTCACCGAACAGCAGTTCGCCACCTCGAAGGACGGCACCAGGGTGCCGTACTTCGTCGTCCGCCCGAAACATGTGCTGATGAACGGCAGCACGCCCACCCTGTTGTGGGGATACGGCGGTTTCGAGGTGTCGTACACCGCCACCTACAACTCGATGGTCGGCCGCGCCTGGCTGCAGCAGGGAGGCGCGTTTGTGCTTGCCAACATCCGCGGCGGCGGCGAGTACGGCCCGCGCTGGCACCAGGCCGCGCTGAAGGCCAACCGCCACAAGGCCTATGAGGACTTCGCCGCGATCGCCGAAGATCTGGTCGCGCGCAAGCTCACCTCGCCCAAGCGCCTGGGTGCCCAGGGCGGCAGCAACGGCGGCCTGCTGATGGGCAACATGGTCGTACAGTACCCGCAGCTGTTCGGCGCGGTGGTCTGCCAGGTGCCGCTGCTGGACATGAAGCGCTACAGCCACCTGCTGGCCGGCGCCTCGTGGATGGCCGAATACGGCGACCCGGACACCAAGGACTGGGAATTCATCAAGACCTTCTCGCCCTACCACCTGCTGAAGGAAGGCACCGAATACCCGCCGGTGCTGTTCACCACCTCCACCCGCGACGACCGCGTCCACCCCGGCCACGCCCGCAAGATGATGGCGAAGATGGAATCGATGAACGCCGACGTGCGCTACTACGAGAACATCGAAGGCGGCCACGGCGGCGCCGCCAACAATCAGCAGGAAGCGCACATGCGTGCGCTGGCTTATACGTTCCTGTGGCAGCAATTGAATAAATGAGCGACTGGAGCGATACGCAGCCCCGTTCCCACTGAACACTGTCCTGCGCATCGCTGCCTGGACGGCAGCTGTGCGGGTATCAAGCGCGCATCGGCGCCATGGGACGTGATTGCCAAGCCACCAGCCGTCACAAAAACATCGCAAAAACATCTCTCGCCCGTATCGCCTCCTGTCAATTCAATCCCTTAGCAGGCCTGCTGCGTAGATGAAGTGAAGTGTGACGCCTGCACGGGTAGAGTCGCTGCGAGGGCAGTGCTATATCTTTGCAAATGGATTCCCCTAACGAAATGGAGCAACCCAAAAATGTCCGATATCGATAACGTATCCGCAGGCTTCAGACAGACCACCGCTGACGGCGGCTCCACCAACGTCGACGCCAACTTCAAGAACAATGGCAATGGCCTGCAGTTCTCCGGCGCATCGGTCGGTATCGTTCGGCCCACTGGGGCGGATGAACAACTGTCGGTAAACGCCCAGGTCAACGTCGTCAACGGCGCAGTCGATGGCGGCCAGGTCAACGTGCGGCTGGGCGCCCCGCCCGCTGGTGAGGTCAAGGTGACCTCCACTCCCCAGAACTTCCAGCTGATGGATGGGACCACCCGGGTCATCGACATGCCCGGCATCACGACAGTGCGCCCCGATCCGGGCGTAGACCGTACTGCCGTCGGTGTCACGGTGACCGGCACGCCTCAGCAGGTGACTGGCGACCCGCTCAATGTCACCGCGACGCCACAGGCCAGTTTAGCGGTCGGCGGTAATGCCAACGGCACCACGGTGGTCACCGGCGACGTGCGTGCGCAGATCAATTCCGCTGTGGGCCAGCGCGACATCGGCGTGCAGGCGCAGTACAACAGCCAGAACGGTGGGGTCAGCGTCACGCCCTACCAGACCGATCCCGGCGGCAATCCCGCGCTCGGCAACACCATCGACGCCCTGCACGCACCGTCGCGCCCGCAGCCCACGCCGACCGCGCCTGCCGTCAACCCTGAGCAGGCCGCAGCCGCATTGCGCGATGAGCCGCTGTACAGGCAGGCGTTGGGTGCCCTGCAGCAGCAGGGCCATCCGTTGAATCCGGCACCCGACAGCGCCACCGACCGCTTGGCCGCAGGGATTGCCATCGCCGCCAAGCAGCAGGGCGTCGACAAGATCGACGGGGTGACGACAGGCAATACCGTCATCAACGCCCAAGGGAATGCCGATCGCAACGTCTTTTTCTACAAAGGCGAGCCCAACAGCGACCATCGTGTGAGCGAGCAGGCGGCCGTCGGCACACCGGTTGCCGACCAAGCGGTGAAAGCGCAGATGCAAGGGGCGCAAACGCCGCAGGTTCAGCAAGCCGCGAATCAGCAGCTCGATGCACCTGCACAGGAAGCACCGAAGCGCAGCATGCAGTAAATCCTCAGCGCACCCGTTTGTTCAGGACGCCCGACGCGCTTGCGCCGGGCGTTTTTGATGTTGGCGGGCAGGCCCGGGCGCGGAGGCGTACAACACGAATATTGCGATGCGCGGATGCGGTCAGAAACGCGGAACTGAGATGCAAGATACGGTTCTCTTCATCGCATCGCATGTCGTGATGTCAGCGAACGGATGGGAAGATCTTTCGGCTGCCGAAAACCCTCACTGGCAAAGCCGCGCAAGGTCCGCATCCGCGCATGCAGCAATGCGATTTCAAGCGCTTGCCGGGCGTTGCAGCGCGGCTTTCACTGGCGCGAAATCATCTTCGGAAAGAACACGCCATGTCGCGGCATCAAAACGTCGTTCATGAACTCTAGCGTTTCGTCGGTGATGTATGCAATCTTTTCCACCGTCTTGATTTCTTGCAAACAGCAAATCGCGGGCGGTCGCTTCCGTAGGACGGCCTTCAGGCCCGAGACTTTGCTTTGTCCATGATGCGGAGTGGTGTTTTTGACGGCGCTTCAGATGGGACCGGTTATCTTGCGAACGGCTCGGGCCTGAAGGCCCTCCTACAACAAGGCCCTCCTACAACGGACGTTGGGCTTGTGCTGGTATCAAAACCCACCGCCCGCATCCAACCACGCCTGTTCCTCCGCCGTATTCACCCGTGCCAACGCCCGATTGCGATGCGGAAACCGGCCGAATCGGCGGACCACATCGCGATGCGTTTCCGCATATGTGAGATAAGTCGCATCGCCGAGCGCTTCGCACAGTGCGATTGTGCGGTCCTGGTCGGCCATCGCTTCGGAATGTTCGAACGGCAGATAGAAAAAGATTCGCAGCGCGGGGGCGACACGGGTATCGAATCCGGCGTCGAGGGCGCGCTGCGCGTACTCGCGCGCGAGCGGATCGGTGGCGAACGCATGCGCGCTGTCGCGGAACATATTGCGCGGCACCTGATCCAGCAGCAGGATCAGCGCGAGCGCACCGTCGGCATCGTCGAGAATGGCCTCGCGTTCGCGACGCGCGGCTGCGAAGTGTTCGTCGAGGAAATGCATGCGCAGTTCGGCGTCGAACGCGTCGTCCTTCGCAAACCATTTATCGGGGCCGGCATCGTGCCAAAAGCGAACGATGTGCGGCAGCGATGCCTGTGCTTGCAGAGTTGTCATGTCCGAGTTCCCGGGTTCGTGAAGTGCAAAAACGCTGCTGCCTACGAATGGATCGTACGCATCATTAAGCCCTCGTCCCAGCCCTTCCCCGCATGCTGGGGAGGGTGCGGACGATAGCGCGGACATTACTCATCGAACCGCAAATGCCGCACCGATTTACCGTGGCGGCGGATCAGCTTCAGCGCTTCAATGCCGATGCTGATGTGGCGCTCTACGAACTCGGCGCTGACCTTGGCATCGCTGGCTTCGGTCTTCACGCCTTCGGGGATCATCGGCTGGTCGCTCACCAGCAGCAGCGCGCCTGCGGGGATGCGGTTGGCGAAGCCGGCGGCGAAGATGGTCGCTGTCTCCATGTCGATGGCCATGCAGCGCATCGTCCGCAGTCGTTCCTTGAAGGCTTCATCGTGTTCCCAGACGCGGCGGTTAGTGGTGTAGACGGTGCCGGTCCAGTAGTCGTGGTTGAGGTCGCGGATCATCGTCGACACCGCGCGCTGCAGGGCGAACGCAGGCAGTGCGGGCACTTCGGGCAGCAGGTAATCATTGCTGGTGCCTTCACCGCGGATGGCGGCGATCGGCAGCACCAGGTCGCCGAGCTGGTTCTTGCGCTTCAGCCCGCCGCATTTGCCCAAGAACAGCACCGCCTGCGGCATGATCGCGGACAGCAGGTCCATCATGGTCGCGGCGTTGGGGCTGCCCATGCCGAAGTTGA
>JAYUIZ010000723.1:0-1500 GCA_043765595.1 Lysobacter sp.
CTGACCGGAGCCACTCCGGCCAAGTCGATGCATCGTTCCGGCCGCCGAAAGGCGGCCGGATACGTTCAGAGGTTCCACATTCAGGTGTTCCAGCAGGATCAGCGCAGCGCGCGCATTGATCTAGCAAGATAGCGATCCGACACGAATGTCGGCCCAAGAGTGCCATGCGCCACTCTGCGCGCGCGGGCACTACGATCAGTCGACGATGGCGTGCGGCACGAAGCGCGAGGTGTTGACGGTAATTGCGGTAGCGTCCTCGCGGATGCCCATGCCACAGGCACGATCGCCCACCACCCAACTGCCGATCAGTGGAAAACCGTCGTCGAAGCGCGGCAGCGGGTGCCACGCCTGGCGAACGAATGGGCCTTCGACGTAGGGCCCGCCTGTAGCGCTGGCGCGGCCGTGGGCATCCATCAGTTCGATGTTGGCGCCTTCGCGCGAAAAGTATGGCTTGCGCACCCAGCCCGCGGCCAGGGGTAGCGTACGGTCGGCGTCGACATGACATTCAAGCAGATGCGGATGCCCGGCGAAGCGTTCCCAGAGCAATGCCAGGATGCCTTTGTTCGACAGCACCGCTTTCCACGCCGGTTCGATCAAGCGGATGCCGTCGTTCGCCAAGGCCGGTCCGAAACGGTCTTCAAACATGAATTCCAGCGGATACAGTTTGAACAGGCTGGGGATGACGCGATCATCGGTATCGGTGAACCAGCGACCGCTGGCGTCCAGGCCGATGGCCTCGATATCGATCGTCGCGGTGGCGAGGCCCGCCTGCATGGCGCAATCGCGCAGGTAATCCACCGTGCCGCGGTCTTCATCGGATGCGGCGACGCTGGCGAAATACAGCGGCAAGGGCAGCGACTTTTCCAGTGCGATCGCGCCGAAGGCTTCGATCAGCGCCTCCTGTATCGCGTTGTACTGATCGGCTCCGGCCGGCAAGGTGCCGTCGGCGATGCGGTCTTCCAGCCATAGCCACTGGAAGAATGCGGCTTCGTAGAGCGCGGTCGGCGTGTCGTAGTTGAGTTCGTAAAGCTTGGCCGGCCCGCTGCCGTCGTAGGCAAAATCCAGGCGGCCGTAAAGATGGCGGTCGCGACGCGCCCAGGCGCGGGCGATCCAATCCCAATACAGCGGCGGGATGGCCAGGCGCGAGAGCAACGCCTCGCTGCGGATCACGTCGTCGACCAAGGACATCGCCATCGCATGCAGTTCCTGGGTCGGCGCTTCGATGTCGTCTTCAATCTGGCGCAGCGAGAACGCGTAGTACGCGCTCTCGTCCCAATACACTGCGCCATCGATGGTGTGGAAGCGGAAACCGAGCGACTTCGCCTTGGCCTGCCAATCCGGACGCGGTGCGACGGGAATGCGGCGCATCAACCGCCCCAGCCGCTGCGCGCCGAAGAACTCGAACCGAAACCGCTGCGCGAAGCGGTGACTGCGCGCGCCGGCGGCGGATCGACCGTCACCACCTGCCGCGCAGTGGCCCTGTCGCCGTAGATCGGCGCG
>JAYUIZ010000724.1:0-1498 GCA_043765595.1 Lysobacter sp.
TTACGACGTTCGTCACCGGAAGCGAACTGGTGATCGATGGGGGGTATACGGCGAGATAGGCAGGATTCAAGCGCCGGGCTCAGGCGCCCACGCGCCTGCTCACCGCATCGAAATCCCGCACCGGGCGCACTTCGATGCTGCCGTAGCGGGTCCATGGAAATTCGTGGGCGATCCGCACCGCGTCTTCCAGGCTATCGGCTTCGATCAGATTGAAGCCGGCCAGCACTTCCTTGGTCTCGGCGAAAGGTCCGTCGGTCACCCGCGCCGCGCCTTCGCGCACGCGCACGGTGCGCGCCTGCGTGGGCGCCTCCAACTGCTGCGAGCCCAGCAGGCAGCCGCCTTCCTTCAACGCATCGGCGTGGGTGATGCAGCCGTGCATCAAGCGGTCGTATTCCGCCTGCGGCAGCGTCGCCATCAACTCGGGATCGGTGTAGACCAGCAGCAGGTATTGCATCCTCATTCCTCGGGGCCGAACGTCGGACCATGATGCCTCACTGGTCATCGAAAAAATATTTTCAGACGCGTGTCGATTCCGCGGCTACCCGTTCGTCGTGATGGATATGGGCGGCAGAAGCCGGCATAGCTGGCCCGCCCGATCCATTCAATGCAGGAGAACGACAATGAAAGTCATGGTGATCGTGAAGGCCACCGCCGATTCCCAAGCCGGCATCATGCCCAGCCAGCAGCTGTTGGCGGCGATGGGTCGCTTCAACGAAGACCTGGTCAATGCCGGGGTGATGCTGGCCGGTGAGAGTCTGAAACCCACCTCGCAGGGCGCCCGCGTTCAGTTCGACGGCGCGCAGTTCGACGACGCGCAGCGGCGGGTGATCGACGGCCCTTTCGCCGACACCAGCGAGCTGATCGCCGGCTTCTGGCTGTGGCAGGTGCGCTCGCTGGACGAAGCCATCGAATGGGTACGGCGCTGCCCCAACCCACACAACGGCCCCAGCGAGATCGAGATCCGGCCGGTGTTCGAGGCCGACGATTTCGGCGAAGCCTTCACCCCCGAGTTGCGCGAGCAGGAAGACCGTCTACACGCGCGACTCTCGCCCGACGCCTGACCCGGAGCGCCATCCATGTCATTCCAGGCCTATCTCGACAACATCCAAGCAAAGACCGGGCACGGTCCCGAGCAATTCAAGCGCCTCGCCGCCGCCAAGGGTTTCGCGGACAGCGACGGTCTGAAGGCGGGCGTGAAGGCCGGCGACATCATCGCCTGGCTTAAACACGACTTCGCGCTGGGCCATGGTCATGCGATGGCGATCGTCGCGCTGCTCAAGGGCACGAAACGTTCCGAAGATTGAGACTCACCACACCGGCACAACGGTGCACATCGCCATACGAACCAACCCGTTTGAATGACCCGGCACCAATCCAGGAGATTTCCGATGCAATTCATCCCTTAGAGCCTGTTCAAAATCTTCTGAGCAACAGCGCCAAGAATGCAAGATTTACGAATTGCAGACTTGTATTGAGTTTTCGCTCGCAGTTCTTCCAT
>JAYUIZ010000725.1:0-1497 GCA_043765595.1 Lysobacter sp.
CAGCGATGCCGACCGTGACGCCGCCACGGTCGCGCTGCGCTACGTCGCCAATGACGGCGGTGCGGCGAGTAGTTACCCCGCGAACCCGAACGGCTCGGAGCTGGCCATCGCCGGCCTCAGCAGCCGCGACGGCCGTTCCACGATCCTGATGCCGCATCCCGAGCGCACCCCGCGCAGCGTCAACATGAGCTGGCATCCGGACGACTGGCCGGAAGACTCGCCGTGGCTGCGGATGTTCCGCAACGTGCGCGCGGCGGTGGGCTGAGCGACGGCAGTTTGCGCGGGCAGTATCACGCGCTGTCGCGAAGCTGCTTCGCCAGTTCTATTTTGTGGGAGCGACGCAAGTCGCGATGGGATCGCCGGCGCGATGATTCTGCTGCGGAGGCCTGTCTTCAGAAATCAGGTTGGGATCGCTGATCTGGCTGCGTGATTCCATGCATGATCGCAACCGGACAGGCCCGTCGCGGCTTGCGCCGCTCCCACAAAAGGCTCGCGCCGCGTCAGCCCTTCACGGCTTGCGCCAGCCAGCGCTCGATCCCCGCGCGATCCCGTGCGCGCAGCAGCGCCGGGGCGCGCGCCCGCAGCGCGGCGTGATCAAAGCCGCGCACCGCGCGACGCAGTTCCAGCAGCGTGCCCGGGTGCAGGCTGAATTCCTCCAGCCCCAGCGCCAGCAGCACCGGCGCGAACAGCGGATCCCCGGCGATTTCGCCACAGACCGCCACCGGCTTCCCGCGCGCGCGGGCGGTGCGCATCACCGTGTTCAACAGCTGCAGCACCGCCGGATGCAGCGGGCTGTAGAGCTCGCCCAGCGATTCATTGTTGCGGTCGGCAGCCAGCAGGTACTGCACCAGATCGTTGGTGCCGATCGACAGGAAATCGGTCGCGGCGATGAAGGTCGGCAGCGCGATCGCCGCCGATGGCACTTCGATCATCGCGCCCAGCGGCACCGCGTCGGGGATCGCGCAGCCTTCGCTGCGCAGTTCGCGCTGCACGTCGGTCATCAACGTGCGGACCGCGATCATTTCTTCGCGGCCGCTGATCATCGGCACCAGTACCCGGATCGGGCCGTAGGCGCCCGCGCGCAGGATCGCGCGCAGCTGGGTGCGGAACAGGTCGATGCGCGACAGCGACAGGCGCACGCCGCGCAGGCCGAGGGCAGGATTGGGCTCGCCGATCAGCGCCAGCGCAGTGCCGTCGGCCTTGTCGGCGCCGATGTCGAGGGTGCGGATGGTGACCGTGCGCCCGGTCATGCCCAGCACCAGGTCACGATAGGCGCGGAACTGTTCCTCCTCGTCCGGCAGCGTGTGCCGCAGATCGGCCGGACGGTTCATGAACAGGAATTCGGTGCGGTACAGACCGACGCCAGCGGCGCCGAGCGCATGCGCTTCGGCTACGTCCTCGCGCGATTCGGCGTTCGCCCAGAGTTTGATGTCGACGCCGTCGCGGGTGCGCGTGGGTTCGCGGCGCAAGCGATGCAGCTGTTTGCGTTCGCGCGCA
>JAYUIZ010000726.1:0-4172 GCA_043765595.1 Lysobacter sp.
GGAACGTTTCCGTCATGCACACGACGACCATGCGCACGGGGATCATGACCATCACGACGCGCATGATGCGCACGCTGATGCGCATCATGCCGATGCACATGACGATCACGGCCATGGCCACGGCCATGGCGCGCATGAACCCCACGAATCGCCGTGGGTGGTGACGATGCCGCTGATCCTGCTGGCGATTCCGTCGGTCCTGATCGGTTTTCTGACCGTCGGGCCGATGCTGTTCGGTACCGACTGGAGCGGCCATCACGAGCAGCTGCCGTTCTTCCTCGGCGCTATCGACGTGAGTCAGGCGCACGACGTGGTCGCCAAGCTCAAGGCCGAGCTGTGGCACGGACCAGTCGCGTTCGCGCTGCATGGTTTCATGGCGCCGGCGTTCTGGCTGGCCTTCGGCGGCTTCCTGCTGGCCACGATAATGTACTGGTGGAAACCGTCGTTGCCGGCGAAGGTCGGTGCGTTCCCGCCGTTTGCACTGATCGGCCGGATCCTCGACAACAAGTACGGTATGGACGATCTGTGGATCAGCGGCTTCGCCGGCGGCGGTCTCTTGGCCGGCAAACTCTCGCGCAAGCACGACGAGAAAGTGATCGACGGTTTCTTCGTCAACGGCAGCGCGCGGGTCGTCGACCTGTTCTCCGGACTGCTGCGCAAGACCCAGTCCGGCTACCTCTACCATTACGCCTTCGCGATGATTCTCGGCCTGATCGCTCTGCTGGCCGTGTTGATCAAGTTCTGGCGCTGATTTTCGATGTCAATCGATACGAACTGACGGATACCGAATCGCGATGCACACTTGGCCTTTTCTCGGCACGCATTTACTGAGCATGTTGGTGTGGCTGCCTATCGTCGGCGGCGCGCTGGCGCTGGCGCTCGGTAATCAGCGGGCGCAGACCGCACGTTGGCTGGCGCTGACGGTCGCGGTCGCGACGTTCGCGCTGAGCATTCTGCTGCTCACCGGGTTTGACTACTTCACCTCGGGCCTGCAGTTCGTCGAACAGCGCGAGTGGATTCCCGCCTACGACATCCAGTACCACCTCGGCGCCGACGGCATTTCGGTCGCGCTGATCGTGCTGACCACGCTGACTACCGCGCTGGTGCTGATCGGTGCATGGGGTTCGATCGACAAGCGCGTGAACCAGTACGTCGCGGCATTCCTGTTTCTGGAAGGCCTGATGATCGGCGTGTTCGCCGCCGTCGACGCGATGCTGTTTTACGTGTTTTTCGAAGGCATGTTGATCCCGATGTTCATTATCATCGGCGTCTGGGGCGGTCCGCGCCGTGTCTATGCGTCGGTGAAGTTCTTCCTCTACACCTTCCTCGGCTCGGTGTTCATGCTGGTCGGGCTGATCTACCTGTATCTGCAGGCCGGCAGCTGGCAGTTGCCGGATCTGTATGCGCTGCCGCTGGATGCGAAAGAGCAGATGTGGCTGTTCTTCGCCTTCCTGATCGCATTCGCGGTGAAGGTGCCGATGTTCCCGGTCCACACCTGGCTGCCCGACGCCCACGTCGAGGCGCCGACAGGCGGCTCGGTGATTCTGGCAGCGATCATGCTGAAGATCGGCGGCTATGGATTCCTGCGTTTCAGCCTGCCCATCACGCCCGATGCCAGCCATGAATTCGCCTGGCTGGTGATCGCACTGAGCCTGATCGCGGTGGTCTACATCGGCCTGGTTGCGCTGGTGCAGGAAGACATGAAAAAGCTGATCGCGTATTCGTCGATCTCGCACATGGGCTTCGTCACCCTCGGCATCTTCATCGCGTTGATGCTGGTCCGCGACCAGGGCAATCCCGAGGCCGCGCGCCTCGGCATGCAGGGCGCGATGGTGCAGATGATCTCGCACGGTTTCATTTCCGGCGCGATGTTCTCCTGCGTTGGCGTCCTCTACGACCGCATGCACAGCCGCATGATCAAGGATTACGGCGGCGTGGCCAACGTGATGCCGTGGTTCGCGGCGTTCCTGGTGTTCTTTGGCATGGCCAATGCCGGCCTGCCGGGCACTTCGGGTTTTGTCGGTGAATTCATGGTCATCGTGGCCAGCTTCCAGGCGCATCCGATGCTCGCATTCACCGCGGCCATGACCCTGATTCTCGGTGCCGCCTACACCTTGTGGATGGTGAAACGGGTCGCTTTCGGCGATGTCGGCAATGCGCATGTCGCCGAACTCGAAGACATCAATCCGCGCGAGTGGATCGTATTGACTGCGTTTGCCGCCGGCACGCTGCTGATCGGCGTGTATCCGAAACCCTTGACCGACTTGATGGAACCCGCCATCGCCCAACTCGCCAGCCAGCTGGCGATCAGCAAGCTCTGAGACTCTCATGATTGCAACCAGCGCCACCTCCGCCGATCTGATGCCGCTGCTGCCCGAGCTTGTGCTTGTGGGCGCCGCGTTCGCGCTGCTGATGCTCGATCTGTTCATCGGCGAGCGCCAGCGCGTTGTCGTCCATGTGCTGGGCATCGTCGCGCTGATCGTGGTCGCGGGCATGCTCGCGCTGGACGTGGGCGGGCAGGGCATCGTGCTCAACGGCATGTTCATCCGCGACGACATGGCCGATGTCCTGAAGTGGGTGACCTGTGTGGTCAGTGCGTTTGCGCTGGTCTATGCATGGACCTTCCTGCGCGAGCGCGGCCTGTACAAGGCCGAGATCACCGTGCTGATGCTGTTTTCTGTCGCCGGCATGATGCTGCTGATCTCCGCCGGCAACCTGGTGATGGTCTATCTCGGCCTGGAAATGCTGGCGCTGTGCTCGTACGCGCTGGTTGCGGCTGATCGCGACAATCCGCTGGCTTCGGAAGCGGCGATGAAGTATTTCGTGCTTGGCTCGCTGGCGTCGGGTCTGCTGCTGTACGGCATGTCGCTCGTCTACGGCGCCACCGGCAGTCTTGATCTCGCCGCCATCCACAGTGCTGCCAGCTCCACGACCGCTACTGCTACGTCGCTGCTGCTCACCGGCATGGTGTTTCTGGTCGCGGGCATCGCTTTCAAGTTCGGTGCAGCGCCGTTCCATATGTGGCTGCCGGACGTGTACCACGGTTCGCCGACACCGATCACCCTGTTCATCGGCGCCGCGCCGAAGCTGGCGGCGTTCGCGATGGCCTATCGCCTGCTGGAAGGTGGACTCGGCCCGCTCGACGAGCAGTGGAGAACGCTGCTGTCCGGCCTGGCCGCGCTCTCGCTGGTGATCGGCAATCTCATCGCCCTGGCGCAGACCAATCTCAAGCGCATGCTGGCCTACTCGACGATCTCGCACGTCGGCTTCCTGCTGATGGGCCTGGCCGGCGGCGGCGCGGTCGGTTACGCGGCCGGCATGTTCTACGCCATCAGTTATGCGGTAATGGCGGCGGCGGCCTTCGGCATCATCGTGGTGTTGTCGCGTCGCGGTTTCGAGGCTGACCGCATCGAGGACTTCAAGGGACTGAACGCCCGCAGCCCATGGATGGCTGGACTGGTTCTGTGTGTGATGGCATCGCTGGCAGGCGTCCCGCCGTTCCTCGGTTTCTGGTCGAAGCTGGCGGTACTGCGCGCAGCGTGGGAAGGCGGCCAGATCTGGCTGGTGATCGTTGGCATCGTGTTCGCGGTTATCGGTGCGTTCTACTACCTGCGCGTGATCCGCGCGATGTACTTCGACGAACCTGAATCCGCCGACGGTCGCGAGCCGATGGCGCAGCGCGACGATCTTGCCCTGCGCGTGGTGTTCGCGATCAACGCGCTGTCTCTGCTGGTCCTGGGTCTCGCCTGGAGCCCGATCATGGCGTGGTGCCAGCAGGCATTCGCTTGAGCAGTGGCGATGCCGACAGGCTGATTATGTTTTTTCGACGGTTTCGCGCTTGCAACTATTCGCGTCGCCCGTCATAATTCCGCTCCTGATGCGGGGTGGAGCAGTCTGGCAGCTCGTCGGGCTCATAACCCGAAGGTCGCAGGTTCAAATCCTGCCCCCGCTACCAGCTTTTCGAGTTCGTTTGCAGCGCTTCACAGGCCGCAGATAAACAGTCAAGTCGGGCTTGGTCGAAGCATGAGCTGCGCTTCGACGCCGAAATCCAGCGGTATTGGACAAGGGGCCCGCAAGGCCCCTTTTTCATTTCCGGGAAATTCATGGCGGACAAGGCCACCGACATTTCGAATCTCTTGTCGCCGACTGTTCAGGCCCTGGGTCTGGAGCTG
>JAYUIZ010000727.1:0-4162 GCA_043765595.1 Lysobacter sp.
GGAAGGTGCACCGCGTTCGGGATAACAGGTTGAAAGGTTCGCCGGGTCCGGGGCGAAAGAAGAAATGGTCTACACCCACCCCCGCGCCGCCAGCGACACCGGGGCGCCGTCGCCGACGATGAAGTGGTCCAGCAGGCGGATTTCGACCAGTGCCAGCGCTTGCTTCAGGCGCACGGTGATGGCGCGATCGGCGGCGCTGGGCTCGCCGTTGCCGCTGGGGTGGTTGTGGCCGACGATCACCGAGGCTGCGTTGTGGACGAGCGCGCGGCGGACGACCTCGCGCGGGTGGACTTCAGCGCCGTCGACGGTGCCGCGGAACATTTCCTCGAAGGCGATCGAGCGGTGGCGGGTGTCGAGGAACAGCACCGCGAAGACTTCGTGCGGCAGGCCGCGCAGGCGCTGCGAGAAATAGCGGCCGGCGGCCTGGGGGTCGGTCAGGGCATCGCCGCGCTCCAGGCCGGCGGCAAGGTGGCGGTTGCCCAGCTCCAGCGCCGCGAGCAGGGCGCAGGCCCGGGCAGGGCCGATGCCGGGCAGCTTCAGCAGCTGTTTGGGCGTATGTTCCAGCAGGTTGCGCAGCGGGCCGTGCTCGTTCAGCAGCCGGCGTGCGCTGCTCACCACGTCCGAGCCCTGCAGGCCGGAGCACAGGAAGATCGCCAGCAATTCGGCGTCTGACAGCACCGCTGGGCCCCGTTTGAGCAGCTTTTCGCGCGGACGTTCGTTCTCGGGCCAGTCGCGGATTTGCATGGCGTTTTGATCGCAGGAGGTGTGGGCGCCAGCATTGCCGCGTCGCATGCGCCGCGCTGTCGGGCAGGCTTGCGGCATCGGGTAAGCTGTCGGCTCGTTCCGGTGTAGGAAAAATTCCCGATGACGCAGACGCTGACCGGTCGCCGCATCCTGCTGTGCGTGTGCGGCGGCATTGCCGCGTACAAGTCGATCGAGCTGGTGCGCCGCCTCCGCGAAGCCGGTGCCGAGGTGCAGGTGGCGATGACCGCAAACGCGCAGCGTTTCGTCGGTGCGGCCAGTCTGCAGGCAGTGTCCGGCGCGTCGGTGCGCGATTCGCTCTGGGACGAGGCCGCCGAGGCCGCGATGGGCCATATCGAACTGGCGCGCTGGGCCGACCGGGTGCTGGTGGCGCCGGCCACGGCCGATATGCTCGCCAAGCTCGCCCACGGGCTGGCCGACGATCTGGTCAGCACGCTCTGCCTGGTCACGACTGCGCCGATCGCGGTGGTGCCGGCGATGAACAACCGGATGTGGTTGCACCCCGCGACGCAGGGCAATGTCGTTGCTCTGCGCGCCCGCGGCGTGCAGGTGATCGGCCCGGACGACGGCGCCCAGGCCTGCGGCGAGTTCGGCCCCGGCCGGCTGCGCGAGCCGCCGGACATCGTGACCGACCTCGTGGCTGCGTTCGCCACAGACGTTGCCGCCGATGGCGCGGTCACCGCTGACCTCGCTGGCCAGCGGCTGGTGATCAGCGCCGGTCCGACGTTCGAAGATCTCGATCCGGTGCGTTTCATCGGCAACCGCAGCAGCGGCAAGATGGGCTTCGCAATCGCCGCCGCCGCCGCGCGCCGCGGCGCCGAGGTGGTGCTGGTGGCCGGCCCGGTATCGTTGCCCACGCCCGCGGGGGTGCGCCGCGTCGACGTGCGTTCGGCCGCGCAGCTGCACGCCGCAGTCATGGCCGCGCTGCCGGCCGACATCTACATCGGCGCCGCCGCCGTGGCCGATTACACGCCGCGCACGGTGTCGCCGCACAAGATCAAGAAGACCGCGCAGTCCGGCGAAGGCGGCGCGACCACCATCGACACGATGACCGTCGAGCTGGTCCGCACGCCCGATGTGCTGGCCGAAGTAGCCGCGCATGCGCAGCGTCCGCGGGTGGTGGTGGGCTTCGCTGCGGAAACCAACGATGTCGAGCGCTATGCCCGCGACAAACTGGTGCGCAAGGGGTTGGACATGATCGCCGCCAATCAGGTTGGCCGCGCCGGCTGCGGGTTTGAGAGCGACGACAACGCGCTGACGGTGATGGATGCCGACACCGCGCATGCGCTGGGGCCGGCGCCGAAGACTGTGCTGGCGGATGCGCTGCTGGATCTGGTGCGGGCGCGGTTGTAGCGGACGCGTTTTCCGGACAAAGAAAAAAGGGCGCCGAAGCGCCCTTTTTTATCTGCCGGCCGATGAGGCTCAGCGCGACAGTTCGATCAGCGTCGAGGAGATCCAGCCCTTGTTGCCGAGTTCGTCTTCCACTTCCCACATCATCCCGTCCTTGTTGCCGGTCGGGTACAACATCATGCCCGGGTCGAGGCTGCGCACCACCTTGGTGCCCTTGGCGGTGGTGAACAGACGCGCCGGCTTGGCGACGGTCACCGCCTGCTGCGCGTTGGCGGCGGAGGCGTTGTCCGGCAGGCCGCCGAGCTGGGCGATGATGTCGGTGTAGGCCTGCAGATAGGCGAGGGTGATGACCTGGCCGATCTCGGTGTTGGCGTAGCCGCTGGCGCCGCCGGCGCCGAAGCCGCTGCCGCCGAACAGGCCGCCGCCGGCGCCCCAGCCGATGTCGGTCTTCTTGGCGCTGCCTTCGGCCAGCGCGACCTGCTCGGTCGAGCGCACGTCGGTGACAGTGAGCACCACGTCGGCGGTCTTCTTCTGGAAGTTCAGGCCGCCGATGGCCGCGCCGGCGCGACCGCCGACCAGACCGCCGATCAGGCCGCCGATGGCATTGCCGCCGGCATTGCTGTTGCGCGAGATCAGATCCGGGACCATCACGTAATCGGCGGCCTTGATCTGGCCCTTGCCGACGTTGGCGCGGTTGCGCAGCTCGCCGCTGGCGCCCAGCGCGCGTTCGCGCTGCGCGGCGTCCAGGCCGGCGCCGCGATCCACCAGGGTGAAGCAGCGCGATTTGCTGATGAAGACCTTGATCAGCTTCGACGGGGCGGGCAACTGCTGGCCGCTCCACCAGTCGGTGGCGTCTTCGGGCTCCAGCACGCTGATGGTGCCCAGCGGCTTGGCACAGGTCGGGATTTCGGCGGTCTTCTGTTTGCGCTGATCCTGCGCGCTCTGCCGTTGGGCCTGGGCGGGTGCGGCCAGAACAGCGGTGACGGCGAGGGTGAGCAGGCCGGCGTAAAGGGCGATGGATCCGCGGGATTGTTGGGTCATCAGTCGGTACCTTGTGGCTGTGCGTGTGGAAGGCGTGTGTGTAAGGTGCTTGGGAAGAACGGTGGACCGTCGGGGACGAAGCCTGTCGGTGGCGATCAGTGCGGGCGTATTGTCGCTTGTGTGGACGATTAACGAAATCCGCCCCCGGCCGGGGCCACCGCGGCCGGCTCCCGGCCCGTCAATCTCCCGACCCGTCAATCTCCCGGCCCGTCGGCGACCATGCCGCATCCGGACCGTGCCCGGCCGGGTACACTGGCCGCTTTCCCAGCCAAGCCAATGCCATGCGCGCTTCGATCCTGGCTCTGCCCCTGCTCGCCACCCTCATGATGACCGCCTGCAAGTCTGAAGATGCGGCCCCGGCTGCGCCAGCAGCCAAGTCGCCAGAGGCGGCTTCGGTGGTGATCGACGAACATTCCTATGCCCAGCCGGACAAGGTCGTCATCAAGGATCTGACCCTGAGCCTGAAGGTCGACTTCGACACGAAGACCCTGGCCGGCATCGCCACCTACCAGTTGGACTGGAAGGACGGCGCCGCGACCGCGCTGGTGCTGGACAGCCGCGAGCTGACCATCGACAAGGTCGAAGGCACCGACGCCAGCGGCGCGTGGACGCCGCTGAAATACACGCTGGCCGCGGCCGACCCGGTGCTGGGCAGCAAGTTCAGCATCGACACCCCGCAGCGCAACCCCGAGGTGCGTGTGACCTACACCACCTCGCCGCAGGCATCCGGCCTGCAGTGGCTGGAGCCGTCGATGACCGAAGGCAAGCAGTTGCCCTTCATGTTCAGCCAGTCGCAGCAGATCCATGCGCGGTCGTGGGTGCCGCTGCAGGACACGCCAAGCGTGCGCTACACCTACAGCGCGCACGTGACCTCGCGCCCGGACGTGATGGTGCTGATGAGCGCCGACAACGACTCCGATGCGATCCGCGACGGCGACTACACCTTCAAGATGCCGCAGAAGATTCCGTCGTATCTTATGGCGATTGCCGCAGGTGATCTTGGTTTCAA
>JAYUIZ010000728.1:0-13859 GCA_043765595.1 Lysobacter sp.
CGTCGACGTACTTGAAATAGCCGACCCGCGCGCCGGCGGTGGTCGCCAGCACCATGTCGGCGTATTTGCTTTCGATGAAGACCAGATAGTCGTCGGTGATGATGGTGCCCAAGGTCAGGACGCAGTCCGCTTCCATGACGATGGTGCGCACCGCATCGATCGACGCGGCATCCGAGTAGGTGCCGATGAACTTCTTGCCGCCCTCGTCCAGCACCGTCTTGCCCAGCGTGGTAGTGGTATAGAGGAAGCCGCTGGCGTCGATGAGCTTGTGCAGCAGATCGGACAGGCCGAAGCGCAGCACTTCCACACCGGCGAAGATCAGCGGGCTCTTCGCCGCAGTGATCTGCGCCCATGCGGTTTCGACAGCATTGTCCAGCGCCAGCGCCGGGCTGCGCACGACATGCGGCTTCAGCGCGAGTTTCGACGGCTGCGGACAGGGCTGCGCCCAGACTTCCTTGTAGCAGGCGATGTAGACAGGGCGTTGATGGGTGATGGCTTCGATCAGCAGATCGTCGATCTGTTCCGCGGCACCGACATTCGTGCTGAGCGTAATCGCCTTGACGGTGACGTTCTCGTAGATCTTGCGGTCGGCGTCGAGGTCGCCGGTGGAATGATGGTAGAGCACGTCGTACATGTCGCTGATGTTGCGCATGTCGGCACCGGGCGTGGCGCTGATCACCACGATCGGGCTGCGCTCGACCCACGCGCCTGCAATGGCGTTGAGCGCGCTGGCGGTGCTGACGCCGAACTGCAGCGAGACCGCGGCGAGACCGCGGGTGCGTGCGTAGGCATCAGCGGCGTAGGCGGCATCCAGTTCGTTGATGGCGCCGATGGTCTCGATGCCGTCGAAGTGTTCGAGCGCCTGGGTGAAATGTTTGACGTAATCACCGGGGATCTGGAACACCTCGGTGACATCGAGCTGTTTCAGCCGGGTGAGCAGATAGTCGGCGACGGTGAACGGCGGTTTAGCCATGACGATGCGTACCCCTGTGCGAGCGGCTGACGGGAAGAATGCGTGGTTGCGAACGGATATCTGCGCAAGCCGTATCGGCCGGGGATGGCACGGCGGGGGCGCAGAAGATTGGAAATGCAGACACAACAGGAGCAGGCAAGCAGGCGCTATGGCCGCTGCCGCAGAAAGACGGAGGTTGGCGACTGCCGATCATAGGTTCCTTCCCCTGTCGCGCCACGCGGGGCGCGCTATCCAGTGCTCGATGCCAAATGTCTATTTGACGTTCGTCCTGTTGGCGCCGAAAGTCAAGCGGCCGCAAACCGTAAACCGTTTTTTGTGGGAGCGACGCGAGTCGCGACAGACATCAGGAAGCGGACGAGCCCGCAGATTGGGCCAAAAGCTGCGTTCGTCCGCTACGTTCGGCCGCCATCTGCGCCCCATGTCGTCGGCTGTTCGTCGCGACTCGCGTCGCTCCCACAAAAAAACGGTTCGCGGGCTGTCGCAAACAACAGGATGTTGCCTGCGCCGCGTGCCGCTTGACGCCTTACTTCAGCTTGACGCCTTACTTCAATTCGACGCGATCAATGCGAAATGCGAACGCGCCTTCGGGTTGTCCGGCGGTGAACGCGATCGCCCTTACCTTGGAAAGATCGGCGCCGTTGAAGCCTTTCAGCGCAATACGAAACTCTTTCCACTGCGGGCCGGCTTCGAAGCTCTGCATGCTCGGCATCTGCTGCGAGCCGTGGAACAGCATCAGCTGATAGCGGCGGCCATCGCCGCGCGCGTGGAACACCAGTTCGGTGCGCGACGACAGATCGGCCAGCTGCATCGGCACTTTCGACGGGAAGAACATCACCCCCGACCATGGGAACGCGAAGCCGGGCTTGATCTCGCCTTTCACATCGAGCGCGCCTGCCGAACCATTCGCGCCGCCCGCGCCACGAGCCACGGTGACGACGGACGCGCCGCCTGCCATCTGGTCGGTGGTCTGCATCCAGCCGGCGCCGAATGTGGAAGGCAACAGGCCGCCGGCATTCGCGACCAGTTCGGCGTCGAAATCGGAGACCAGGGTGTCGGCCGGCAGCGCTTCGCCGACCGGGATCGCGGTCGCGCCCGCTTTCGGCTGCGTGCGTTCGACCGCATAGCCGTTCTTCCACACCTGGGCGATCGCGCGGGTGGCGAGAATGTCGCGGGTCGGGTCGCCGTCGACCATCAACAGGTCGGCGCGCTGGCCGGGCGCGATGCGGCCGCGGTCGCCCAGCTTGAAACGGCGCGCGGGCACCGACGTCGCCGCCGCCAGCGCTTGCGTGGGCGTCAGTCCGGCGCGCACCAGCAGTTCGAGTTCGCCGTGCATGCTGGCGCCGTGGGTGGTGCCGGGGTTGCCGGCATCGGTGCCGGCGAGGATATCGACGCCAGCCGCATGCAGCGCGCGCACGTTGGCGATGGCGTCGGCGAGGATCGCAGGCTTTGGTACGCCCGGGCCGAAGCTGGCCTTGAGGCTGTCGGCCTGTTCTTTGCCTAGCCACGGCGCGAGGCGCGCGTCTGCGGCGAGTTTCTCGCCTTCACCTGCGCGGGCCATGGTCGCCAGCACCGAGAGCGTCGGGACGACGAATGCCTTGTGCTTTTTGGCGGCGAAGAAGAAAGCCGCATCGCCGGGTTCGCCGAAGATATGCACCAACCCATCGGCGCCGGCATCGATCGCGGCCTTACCGTCGCGCAGACGTGAGACGTGGACCACGCCGAGCTTGCCGGCCTTGTGCGCAGCGGCGATCGCAATCCTGGCCTGCGCAGCGGTGATGGTCGGCAGGCGGCGGATGTCGCTGTACGCGCTGAAGTCTTCGAGGATCAATTTGATGTAATCCGACCCTTCGGCGACGCGGCCGGCGACGAACGCGGCCGGATCGCCGTCGGCATCCAGCGTGGGCACCTTCATGCCGTACTGGGTGCCGTGGCCGCCCGGCGCGGTGACCGCGGCGCCCGCGCTCCACAAATCGGCCAATTGCGTGCGCGCCAGCGATTCGCGCTGGCGCTTGAGTTCGGGCAGCCGGTTCCAGTCGCCCAGCATGTCCAACTCGGCGGTCACGCCGAAACGCAGCGCGTCGCTCTGCGCCTCGCCCCAGCTGTGGGTGTGGGCGTCGATCAGGCCGGGCAGCACGGTCTTGCCGCTGCCGTCGATCTTGGCGACGCCCTGCGGCGTCTTCAGGCTGGCGCCAACCGCGGCGATGCGTCCGTCGATCACCAGCACCTGCGCCTTGGGCAACACGCGCGCGCCGTCGAACACACGGACGTTGCGGAGGATGAAGTCGTTGCCGGGGTCGCTGTCGCGTGCGGTTTCCGCGGCGCGGGGCGCGCCGGACACCGATGCGGCCAGCGCGATGGCGATGGCCGTCGAGATGGCGACACCCGGATGCTGGCGTGTACAGAGTTTCATGGCGTATCTCCTGGTAGGAATGAAGGGAGTGGACAGGATATGGAGGGACAAGACGGTGGTGTGCCGTCGATGTGACACATCGGCAGAAGGTCGTTCGAAGCGTCGTGGGGCGGGCCCTGGCCCGCCGTTACGCAATATCAATCCTTGAAAGGCGATGATCGAAACCGCGTCTTTTCATGACAATGATGATCCGCAACATCGGGGTGGCCGGGATGACGGGCCGGGGCCCGCCCTACGCTGGACGGTTTCACAGCCACCCCTTCTGCCGGGCGAGCCGATACGCCTCGATCCGGTTGCCGACGCCCAGCTTGCCGATGGCCTCGGACAGATAATTGCGCACCGTGCCCTGCGACAGATTGAGCTGGCCGGCAATCTCGCCGGCGGACTGCCCTTCGCCCGCCAGACGCAGCACCTGGCGTTCGCGATCGTTGAGCGGATCGGCTTCGAACCAGGCTTCCAGCGCCAGCTGCGGATCGATGGCGCGACCGCCGCGATGCACCTTGCGCAGCGCTTCGGCCAGGTCCTCGGCAGGCGCATCCTTGAGCAGATACCCGCAGACGCCGGCATCCAGCGCGCGACGCAGGAAACCGGCGCGCGCGAACGTGGTCACGATCACCACCTTGATCGGCAGCGCCTGGCGCTGGATGCGCTGCGCCAGCTCCAGCCCGGTGAGGCCCGGCATTTCGATGTCGGTGACCAGCAGGTCTGGCTTGAGCCGCTGCAGATCGCGCCATGCCGCTTCGCCGTCGGCGGCGGCGCCCAGCACCTCGATATCGGTTTCCAGCGACAGCAGCGCCGACAGCGCGCCGCGCACCATCGCCTGGTCTTCGGCCAGCAGCACGCGGATCATGACAGCACCTCTTCCTGTGCCAAGTCTGCTGACTGGCTGACCAGCGGCACCCGGATATCGAGCCGCGTACCTTCGCTTTTTTTCGAGTCGATCCGCAGCCGGCCGCCCAGCGCTTCGATGCGTTCGCGCATGCCGCTCAGACCGTTACCCGGGCTGATCGCGCCGCCGCGGCCGTCGTCGACGATGCGCAGCACCGCCTCGCCGGCTTCGATCGCGAATTCGACCCGCGCCGTGCGCGCGTGTGCGTGGCGCTGGATGTTGGTCACCGCTTCGCGCAGGGTCAGCGCCAATGCGGTTTCGACGTTCGCGGGCAGATGTTCGCCATCCTGCAGCGCGGCTTCAAGCATGCGGACCGCGGCCGCGGCGTCGAAGCCGATGCCGTCGGTTTCCAGCAGCAGTTTCGCCGACACCAGTTCGGCGGCGATGCCGGCGGCGCGGATCCCGGTCACCGCTGCGCGTACCTGCGCCAGCGCCTCGCGCGCGACCCGCGTAACGTCGACGATCTCGCGGTGCGCGGCATCCGGGTCACGGCGCAGCAGCTTGCCGGCCAGCTCGCTTTTCAGCGCTACCAGCGACAGGGTATGGCCCAGAAGATCGTGCAGGTCACGGCCGATGCGCTCGCGCTCGGCGACCGTGGCCAGCCGGCGCACTTCGTCGTGCGACAGCTTGAGCTCGGCGCGCTTGCGGGTGCTTTCGACGAAATGGTGGTTGCCGAAAAACACCGCCACCGACACGATCAGGGTGATCAGGAAAATAAAGAGCGGGTACTGCAGCGCGATGATCTCCAGCAGCAGACCGCCCAGCATCGCCGCGGCCCAGGCCAGCCGCACCCATAGCGAACCGCCCAGCATCGCCGCGAAACCGACCGCATAGATGGTGTAGGCATTGGCGAAGGAATTGAACGGCAGCAGCGCGTAACCGATGCCGGCCATCGCCAGCATGCACAGCAGCGACCGAAAGCCGGTCACCCGATATGCGGCGAAATACACTGGCAGGAAAACCGCCATCGCCACCAGCGTCGGGCCCAGCATGTCCGGCACCGGACCCGGCCACTTGCCGGGATCGCCGAACAGCGACAGCACGATCGGCAGAAACGGAAACACCAGATAGCCGAGGTTGTAGAACGGCACCCAGCCGTGGCCGTGGATTTCCGGAATCAGGCGCGCACGCAGGCGCAGCGGCAGCGACTTCGGCGGTTGCGACATGTCGACCTCTCTGGCGGGGTTGAAGGGATGGGACATGCTCATGGCTTCAGCGGCATGACTTCGGCTGCACGACTTTAAGGGATCAATTTGCGGCTTATGCGCTCAGCCGGCGGCGGGCCAGCGCGAAGAACAGCGCGGTGACGCCGATCAGCACGCCCAGATGCAGGGCAAGACGGCCGCCGGCATCCATGCCGATGACCTTCAGCGCGATCTGCGAATGATGGAAGGACGGCCACACCGGCGCGAGGGTCGCGATCCATGCCGGCAGCAGTTTCAGCGGCAGCCACAGCCCGGACAGGAACGCCATCGGCAGATACAGGATGTTGACGATGGCCGGCGCGCCCTGGCCGCCAACCAGCGTGCCGATGTACAGCCCCATCGCCGCGAACGGCAGCACGCCGACCACGTTCACTACCCACAGCAGCAGCCATTGTGACCACCGCAGTTCGACTCCGCCGACGGTGGCCGCCAGGGTCGCCAGCAGCAGCGAGATCAGTATCGCGAACACCATCGCCATCGTCATTTTCGCGAACAGATAGGCGCCCGGCGGCATCGGCAGCGCGCGCTTGTAGATCAGGAACCCCTGTTCGCGCTCCAGCGCCACGGTGACGCCGAACGCGAACAAGCCGACGCCCATCACCCCGAACACGCCATAGGTGGCGAGCAGATAGCGCGCGGCGTCGCTGCTGGATGTGTTGAGCAGTACGCCGAACAGCAGATAGAACAGCGGTGGGAACAGCAGCGACGGCAGCGCGAACGAGGGCGTGCGCAGCAGGCGCAGGCATTCGTATTTGGCTTCCAGCAGATAGCTGCGCAGCGACGAATGCGTGGCTGCAGCGGCCGAGGGATCGGCGGCGATGGCGTGAGTCGTGTTCATGCGGCTTCCTTCTGATCTGTCTTGGCGTCGAGCGTCTTCGCATCGGTGTTGTCGCGGGTGAGTTCGAGAAAGGCTTCGGCCAGGCCGGCGCGCTGGATTTCGAGTTCGCCCAGTGCTGCGTCTTCGACCAGCATCCGTCGCGCCACCGCTTCGGCAGCATCGGTGATGATGTCGATGCGCGCCGGGTCGCCGTCGTGGCCGCGGGTCGCGCTGCGCACGCCGGGCCAGGTCGCGATGCGCGCCACGTCCAGCGCGGAGAAGCAGCGGATGCGCCGCTGCGACACCAGCGCGCGCACGTCCTGCATGGTGCCGGCGGCGGCCACGCGGCCGCGATTCAGCACCACCACGCGGTCGGCCAGCGCCTCGGCTTCCTCCAGGTAATGCGTCGTCAGCAGCACCCCGGTGCCGGCGGCCACCAGTTCGCGGATCGTCGCCCACATCCGCTGACGCGCGTCGATGTCCAGGCCGGTGGTGGGCTCATCGAGGAACAACACCTCGGGATTGCCGCAGATCGCCAGCGCGAACTGCACCCGCCGCTGCTGGCCGCCGGACAGCCGCCGATAGTTGCGATCCAGCAGTCCGTCCAGACCGGCCAGCGCGACGCAGTCGGCCACGCTGCGGGGCACCGAGTAATAGCTGCGGGTGAGATCCAGCAGCTCCGCCACGCGCAGATTGTCTGGAACGCCGGCCGACTGCAGCATCACCCCGCTGCGCCGGCGCGCGACCAGTGCGCCCGGCGCCTGGCCGAACAGCGTGGCGTCGCCCCGATCCGGCGCCAGCAGCCCCAGCAGCAGGCCGATCGCGGTGCTCTTGCCGGCGCCGTTGGCGCCGAGCAGGGCCAGCACTTCGCCGCGCTGCAGGCACAGGTCGATGCCATCCAGGGCAATAGTGCTGCCGTAGCGTCGATGGATGCCGCGCAGCTGCGCGAGGGGCGGGGCGGACGGGATGGGCGAGGTCATGGCGGCACTCCGGTTGCGATGCGGCCAGACTATGGAATGCCGGTGCGTCCTGGCAGTCGCCGCCGTCACCGATCGGGGGTGACAAACGTCAGATGCGCTGCAGCCCAAGCCGTGTTCGACTATCCACACCCTGCGCCTCGCGCAGAGGGGCAATGCTATGCTCGACGCGTACATGCGGCATCATTATGTGCGGCATCATTTTGCGGGCCTCTGGGCCAGCTCTATTTCTTCTTTCGAATAATCGCCACCGATGAATACTGCCGCCGACCAGCTCAATCAGCTCCGCATCGAACGCAAACCCGGCGCGCGCAAACGCAAGCGCAAACTGTGGCCGTGGATGGTCGGGGCCATCGTCCTGCTGATCGCTGCGATCATTGCATGGTCATCGACGCGGCCGACCAGCGTACAAGCAGTCATGGGACGCGATGCCGCCGATCCCGCCAACGCATCGCTGCTGGACGCATCCGGCTTCATCGTCGCGCGGCGCATCGCCACGGTGTCCAGCAAGACCACCGGCCGCGTTCGCGAAGTGCTGATCGAGGAAGGTCAGCGGGTTGAGGCCGGCCAGATACTCGCCACGCTGGATCCCATCGACGCCGACGCGCAGCAGGCGCTAGCCAGCGCCCAGCTCAGCGCATCCCGCAGCCAGATCGCACAGGTCGAGGCGCAGCTTGCAGAATCCGAAGCCAGCGTGCGCCGGCTCTCGACCCTGGTCCAGGACAAACTGGTGTCGCGCCAGCAGTACGACCAGGCCATTTCGCAGCGCGATGTGCTGCGCGCGTCCCTGGTCGGCACCCGGCGCAGCGTGGAAGTCGCGGACCGTCAGTTGGATGTGGCTTCGATCGGCGTCGACAACACCATCGTGCGCGCACCGTTCGCTGGGGTGATCACCGCCAAAGCCGCACAGCCCGGCGAAATCGTTTCGCCGATCTCGGCAGGCGGCGGTTTTACCCGCACCGGCATCGGCACCATCGTCGACATGGATTCGCTGGAAATCGAAGTCGACGTCAATGAAGCCTATATCGGCCGCGTGCAGCCGGGCATGCCGGTGGAGGCGGTGCTCAATGCCTATCCGGATTGGCGCATCCCGGCCGAAGTGATCGCGATCATCCCCGCCGCCGACCGCAGCAAGGCCACGGTCAAGGTGCGGATCGCGCTGAAGCTGCGCGATGCGAAGATCGTGCCGGACATGGGCGTGAGGGTGAGCTTTCTCGAAAAAGCCGCATCGGGCGCACCCAAGCCCACCGGCGTATGGGTGCCGAGCAGAACCATCGTGCTTGCCGATGGCGAGGACGCCGCCAAGGCCAAGACCGGCACGGTCTTCGTGATTCAAGACAACACCGCCAAGGCGCGCAAGGTGGAGCTGGCCGACATCCGCGACAGCGACCGCCGCATTAGCGCAGGGCTTAAACCCGGCGAGCGCATCGTCAGCGAGCCCAAGGATATGCGCGACGGTCAGCGCGTGACCGTCGCGGAACAGAACGAAGCCAAGTGAATGCCATGAACGACACCGTCACGCTTGCCGATACATCGGTCGAACGATCGATGGTCGAGTCGCGCCCGCTGGTCGAAATCCGCGCGCTGACCAAAACCTATGAACGCGGCAAGCAGCGGATCGAAGTGCTACACCGCATCGATCTGGATATTCCGCGCGGCGATTTCGTTGCCCTGATGGGGCCATCGGGCTCGGGCAAGACGACGCTGTTGAATCTGATCGGCGGCTTGGATTCGCCCAGCGACGGCCAACTGCTGGTCGCCGGGATCGCCATCGACGATCTCAACGGCGATGACCTTGCCGCATGGCGTGCCGATACCGTCGGCTTCATTTTCCAAAGCTACAACCTGATGCCCGTCCTCAGCGCGCAGAAGAATGTAGAACTGCCGCTGCTGCTCAGCGACATGAGCGCGGCCGAGCGCAGCAAGCGCGCGAAGATCGCACTGGATCTGGTGGGACTGGGCGACCGCGCCAAGCACAAACCGAATGAACTCTCCGGCGGTCAGCAGCAGCGGGTGGCGATCGCGCGGGCGCTGGTGTCCGACCCTCTGCTGCTGATCTGCGACGAGCCCACGGGCGATCTGGACCGCAACACCGCCGACGAAGTGCTGACGATGCTGCAGCGGCTCAACCGCGACTTCGGCAAGACCATCGTCATGGTGACCCACGACCCCAAGGCCGCCGAATACGCCAACCGTACCGTGCATCTGGACAAGGGCACGCTGGTCGACACGCCGGCGCATTGAGCCATGGGCATCATGACCGCATCGCGCGACAGTCGACGCATGCAAGCTTTACAGATCAGGGCGTGCCGGGCCGCGGCCGTATCGATTCGCGCCGACGCTGCGGAAGGATGCCGATGAAATACGTCGGGCTGATCCTCTCGGGACTGTTGCGCAAGAAACTGCGCACCGGACTGACGCTGGTGTCGTTGATCGCCGCCTTCACCCTACTCGGGCTGCTGCAGGCGGTAAATTCGCTGTTCGGCGGCGCCGCGGACTTTCTTGGCGCCAATCGGCTCATCACCCAGGCATCGACGTCGTTCACCCAGCCGCTGCCGATGCGGATGCTGCCGCAGCTTGAACCGATTCCCGGCGTTACCGCCGTCTCCCACTCGCAGTTCTTCGGCGGCATCTACCAGGATGCGCGCAGCTTCTTCCCGCAGTTCGCGGTCAACCCGCAGCGCCTGCGCGATACCTATCCCGAATGGGTGATGCCCGAGGACAACTGGCGGCAATTCATCTCGACCCGCGATGGCGCCATCGTCGGCCGCGCGCTTGCGGACCAGTTCGGTTGGAAAGTTGGCGATATCGTGCCGCTCAACTCATTCATCTGGACGAAGGCCGACGGTTCGCGCGTCTGGGAATGGCGGATAGTCGGGATTTACGACGGCAAGGACGAAGAATGGTCGGAGCGCGCTGGGCTGATGTATCTGAACTATGGCCAGTTCGATGAAGCCCGCACGGCCGGCAGTCGCGGTCTGGCCGGCGTATTCATCGTCCGCATCGACGATCCCAACGAAGCGGGCCGCATCGCCGCGGAAATCGACGCCAAGTTCGACAATTCCTCGGACGAAACCAAGACCCAGAGCGAACAGGAATTCCAGCTTGGGTTCATCCGCCAGTTCGGCGATATCGGCCTGATCGTGAACCTGATCACCGCTGCGGTGTTTTTCTCGATCCTGTTTCTCACCGGCGTGTCGATGTCGCAGGCGGTACGCGAACGCATCCCCGAACTCGCCGTATTGAAGTGCCTGGGCTTCACCGACCAACTGGTGATGTGGCTGGTATTGGCCGAAGCGTTCGCGCTGTGTCTGATAGGCGCGCTGCTGGGCATGGTGTTGGCCTCCGCCGTAACGTTGGTGCTGCCGCCGGAATTCCCGGTGACTACCGATCTGCAGGTGTGGGCGATAGCCGGCGTCAGCGTCGTGGTGCTGACGCTTGCGGTGGGCTTGCCGCCTGCGCTTACTGCGCAGCGCCTGAAGATCGTCGACGCCCTCGCCGGCCGCGGCGGCGGCTCGATTCTGGAACGCGTGCTGCATCGGGTGATGAAAAGCATCGCGCGCATGCTGGGCCGCGGCGGCGAAGCGGAGGCCGCATGAGCAACTTCACCCAAACCCGCGAAATCGTGCTGATGAACCTGCGTTCGATTCCCGACCGGCTGGCGCCGTCGCTGGTGATCGTGATCGGCATCGCCGGCGTGGTCGCGGTGATGGTCGCACTGTTGTCGATGTCTAGCGGGCTCAGTCAAACGCTCGGCGCCACGGGCCGCGAGGATCAGGTCGTTGTGACCCGAGGCGGTTCGCAGGGCGAGCTGTCGAGTTTCCTCGCCATCGCATCGATGACATTGATCAAGCAGGATCGCGCCATCGCGCGCAATGCCGACAGTCAGGCGATGGCCAGCGGCGAGCTGATCGTGATCACCGAAGTCCCGCGTCCCGGGCAGAGCACGGGCGCCAATGTCACGATGCGCGGCGTCGAACCGGTCGGCTTTGCGCTGCGCCCCGACTTCACCATCACCCAGGGCCGCCGTTTCCGCCCGGGCGTGCAGGAAATCATGGTCGGCGACGGCGCGGCGAAACAGTTTGAAGGCCTGACCATCGGCAGCAAACTGCGCTTCCGCGGCGGCACCTGGACCATCGTGGGCCACTTCAAGAGCGGCGACGCCTACGATTCCGAGCTGTGGACGGACCGCGAAACCCTGCAAGGCGCCTTCGGCCGCGCGGGGGTTTCGTCGCTGTTGGTGCAATTGAATTCGGTGGACGACATCGCCGCTCTGGAGCGACGGCTGACCAGCGATCCGCAGCTGGACGTGGACGTGCGCAGCCAGCGCGATTTCTTTTCCGGTCAGTCGAAAGGGCTGACCAACACCATCGGCGTATTGGCAGGCATCGTCGCCTTCATCATGGCCATCGGCGCAGTGTTCGGCGCACTCAATACGATGTATTCGGCCGTATCGGCGCGCACCCGGGAAATCGGCACCCTGCGCGCGATCGGCTTCGGCGCATTGCCGGTGGTGCTTTCGGTGATGGCCGAATCCTTGCTGCTGTCGCTGATCGGGGGCGTCATCGGCGCAGTGATCGCCTACTTCGCGTTCAATGGCTACGCGGTCTCGACGCTGGGCGGCGGCTTTACCCAAGTAGCCTTCCAGTTCGCGGTGACGCCCGCGCTTGTACTGCTGGGCGTCGCGCTGGCGTTGGGCATCGGATTCATCGGCGGGCTGGCGCCTGCGATCCGCGCGGCGCGTTTACCGGTCACCGAGGCGCTGCGCGCGGGCTGATTTCTCAGGACTGATTTCTCAGGACTGATTCTTCAGGGCTGATTGTTTAGGACGGCTCACGACGCAGGCTCACGACGCCACCGCACGCCGTGCCCGGCGCAGGCTGTCGACCGCAAAGATCGCCAGCGCGATCCAGATCACGATGAAGCCGATCGCGCGGTCGCGGTCGAAGCTTTCGCGGAACACCAGCACGCCGATCAGGAACTGCATGGTGGGGGCGATGTACTGCATCAGGCCGATGGTGGACAGCGGCACGCGCCGCACCGCGAACGAGAACGCGATCAGCGGCAGCGCGGTCAGCACGCCGGCGAACACCAGCAGCGCGTCCACGCCGACGCCCCATCCGCTGAAGAAGCCGCCCTGCCCGCTGGTTTCGATCCACAGCAGATAGCCCAGCGCCGGCAGCAGCAGCACCGAGTTCTCGAAGCCCAGCCCGGCCACCGAATCGACCGCGGCGAGCTTGCGGATCAGCCCATAGATGCCGAACGAGGTCGCCAGCGCCAATGCGATCCACGGGAAGCTGCCGTAGTTGAAGGTCAACCACAGCACGCCGGCCGCGGTGATGGCGACCGACACCCACTGCGTCGGGTTGAGGCGTTCGCGCAGGAACAGCGTGCCGATCACCACGTTGAGCAGCGGATTGATGAAATAGCCCAGGCTGCTTTCGACCACGTGCCCGGCGTTCACTGCCCAGATATACAGGCCCCAGTTCACGCCAATGCACAGGCCGCTGAGGGTCAGCATCGCGGCCAGCCGCGGTTGCGCCAGAATCGCTTTGAACCAGCCGCGGCCCTGCGACCACAGCAGCCACAGCGCCACCAGCACCGCGCACCACAGCACGCGATGGGCGACGATCTGCAGCGACGGCACCGCCTTGAGCAGATGCCAGTACAGCGGCATCAGCCCCCACAGCACGAATGCGCTGGTGGCGATCAGCAGACCCTTGCGATCGAGGCCCGGCATCAGGCGTCCGACGGCTTCGACGACGCACTGCCGGGCGGCGCGCTTGCGGACGGAATAACCTCGACGCGCGCCTTCGCACGGCTGATCACAACTACACCCACCAGGATCAATGCCAGCGCGCCGAGATCGTGGAGGGTGAAATGCTCGCCGCCCAGCCAGGCGCCCAGCAGTACCGCGATCGGCGGATTCACATACGCATAGCTGGACGCCAGCGCCGGCCGCACATGCTTCAGCAGCCAGACGTAGGCGCCGAAACCGATGATCGAACCGAACAAGGCGAGATAGATCAGCGCGGCCGTGCCGTGGGTGGTCGGCGCGGCGGGCAGTCGTTCGCCCATCGCCAGGCCTAGCGCGATCAGCATCACACCGCCGCAGAGCATCTGCGCGGCGGCGGCCATGAACGGCGACGGCAGATCGCGGCCGCGCGACCACACCGACCCGAAAGCCCAGGCGATGGGCGCGATCAACAGCATCACCAGCCCGCTGGGCGCGGACGACAGGCTGCTGCCGGCGTTGAGCCACAGCACACCGAAGAAACCGATGCCGATGCCCAGCCACTCGCCGCGGCTGGGATGGCGGCCGGCCATCGCGCCGAACAGGCCCATCCACAGCGGCATCGAGGCGATGGCGATGGCGGCCAGCCCGGACGACACCTGCTCTTCGGCCAGCACCACCATGCCGTTGCCCAGCAGCATCATCAGAAGGCCCATGAACGCCAGCGCTGGCCACTGTGCGCGCGTCGGCGCCGCCATGCCGCGCCAGCGCAGCACCGCGTACATCAAACCGCCGGCCAGCAGCATGCGCCCGCCGGACACTGCCAGCAGCGGCGGCCAGCCGCCTTCCAGCGC
>JAYUIZ010000729.1:0-13855 GCA_043765595.1 Lysobacter sp.
AAGGGCAAGGTCAAGGGCAAATACCTGATCACCGCCCAGGCTGACACCCAGGAGCGCGAAGTTTCCGAACTGTTCAAGGGCTTCTGGGACGCCGACCCGCAGGACGTGTTCCGCCGCCTCGACCCGGATGCCTACTATCCGGTCTACGGCGACGATTCCACGACCTATCGCGATGTCGATACCCAGGGCCGCCTTTACATTCGCGTCGACTGGGACAAGAACCAGGCGCTGTGGGGCAACTACAACACTGGAATTACGGGCACCGAATACGGCCAGTATTCGCGTTCGCTGTACGGCGGCGCGTTGAGCTGGCGCTCGCGCCGCGCGACCGCGCTGGGCGAACCGGGCAGCGAAGTGAAGCTGTTCGGCTCCGAAGCGCAGACCGCGCCGGGCCACAGCGAATTCCTCGGCACCGGCGGCAGCCTGTACTACCTCAAGCACACCGACGTGCTGCCGGGTTCGGATCGCCTCGTGCTGGAAGTGCGCGACAGCACCACCGGCCGGGTGGAACATCGCGTCGATCTGGCCCGCGGTGCGGACTACGAGATCGACGAGTTTCAGGGCCGCGTGCTGCTGACCCGTCCGCTGTCGCAGATCACTCGCGAGAACATCCCCACGCTCACCCGCGACACGCCGCTCGACGGCTTCGCGCAGGTGCTGCTGATCGATTACGAATACGTGCCCAACGGCTTCGACGCCGACGAGTTCACCGCTGGTTTCCGCGGCAAGCACTGGTTCGGCGATCACGTTGCATTGGGCGCCACGTGGATCGACGAGAACCGTGCTGGCGACGATTACGCATTGAAGGGCCTCGACCTGACCCTGCAGGCCGGTCGCGGCACGTATCTGAAACTCGAACAGAGCCGCACCGACGCGACCAGCGCGCCGATCTTCTATTCCGACAACGGCGGCCTGAGCTTCACCGAAACCAATGCCGGACTCGGCGCCCGCAAGGGCGATGCGCGTGCGGTCGAAGCCCGCGCCAACTTCAAGGAACTGGGCTGGACGAATCTCGACTGGTCGGCGGGCGCCTGGTGGCGTGATGTCGATGCTGGATATTCGGTCGGCCGTTTCGACATCGGCGCGGATATCCAGGAACACGGCGCTGAAGTGCTGGGCCAGTTCGCGCCCAACGTCAACGTGCGCGGCCGCTACAGCCGCGCCGAACGCGGCAGCGAAGCCCTGACCCAGACCCAGATCACCGGCGAATGGCGGATCAACGATTACAACAGCTTGGCTGCGGAACTGCGCCGGGTCGATGAAGAGCGCGTCTCCGGTGATGCCGTTGGCACGCTCGCCGCGCTGCAGTACAAACACCGTTTCGGCAGCAGCCTTGATGTCTATGGCACCGCGCAGCTCACCGTCGACGACGACAGCGGCAATTACGTCGACAATAACGCACTGACCCTCGGCGGCAAGTATCTGTTCGGCGACCTGTCCAGCGTCGGCGCGGAAGTCACCACCGGCGACCGCGGCGACTCGGCGCAGGTCAACGGCGAATACCGGATCAGCCCCGAACACACGCTCTACGGCGGTTACACCTATTCGACCGATCGCAGCGGCTACGACCCGCTGTTCAACGACCGCCAGAACTCCGGCTGGACGCTGGGTCAGCGCTGGCGCTTGTCCAGCCAAGTCAACGTGTTCAACGAAAGCCAGTTCCTCAAGGCGCCGAACGAATCCGGCTTGGCCCACACATTCGGCATGGATTTTTATCCGGGCGTGGGTTGGACCCTCGGCTTCACCCTGCAGCAGGCGAATCTGGAACGCGCCATCGGCAACGTTGACCGCAACGCGGTCAGCGTCAGCGCCGGCCGCACCTCCAACGCCACCCAGTGGCAGAGCAAGCTGGAGTGGCGCCAGGACACCGGCGCGGAACAGCGCGACCAGTGGGTGACCACCAACAATTTCACCCATAAGGTCAACGAGAGCTTCCGCATCGCGGCGCGCTTCAACTACTCGAAGACCGAGGACGAGTTGCTGGCCACGGCCGGCGCCAAGTTCATCGAAGGCAACGTCGGCTTCGCTTGGCGTCCGTTCGATTCCACCCAATGGGCGCTGCTGGGCAAGTACACGTATCTGTACGACGTGTCGGCATTGCCGCAGGTCGGCGACAACGTTGCGTTCTACGATCAGCGCAGCAGCGTGTTGTCGCTGGAAGGCATCTACAAGCCGAACCAGCACTGGGAATATGCCGGCAAGCTGATGCGTCGCGAGGGCGAAGTGCGCTTCGGCCGTCTCGCCGGGCAGTGGGCCGACTCGGGCGCGACTTTCGCGGCCGGCCAGGTGCGCTACGGGTTCGCCGACAAGTGGCACGCGCTGGGCGAGTACCGCTGGCTGGGCGTGGAGGACGGCGGCGACCGCCAAGGCGCGCTGCTGGGGATCGATCGCGATCTGGGCAAAAACCTGCGTATCGGCGGCGGTTACAACTTCACCACCTTCAGTGATGACCTCACCGACTTCGATTACGACCACAAAGGCTGGTTCATCAATCTGGTCGGCTGGTATTGATCGAGGCGGCTGTCGACCGCGATGGATCGGGTCCGCGATGCGGACACGATCCCGCACATCGCGGGGTGGCATCGGTCAGGACTGCGTCAAAAACACACGATCGGCGATGCCTCGCGGCGATACGCAGGAACCGTGGGCGATCAACGAAACTGCGTTTTACATGAGGAAATGGACATGGCATTGGTGACGAAGTATCGCGACGCCCTGCGGATGGGCACGATGACGGCAATGGCCACCGCGCTGTGCGGCGCGATGGCGATGCCAGCGCACGCCCGCGTACCCGGCAAGGATGGCGCGCTCACGGTCGGCGTCGCCAATACGGTCGTCAACAGCTACACCACGCTGAGCACCGGTGTGGCTGCCGGCGCCACCACGCTTGCGGTCGCCAGCGCCGCCGGCATTACGGTCGGCGATGTGCTGCTGGTGTATCAGGCACAGGGCGCAACGATCAGCAACGCCAACGTCAGCAGCTACGGCGCGGTCACCGCGCTGGGCAACGCGGGACGCTACGAATACGTGAGCGTCGCCGCGGTCAGTGGCACCACCATCACCCTCGGTACTGCCTGCAACACCGCGCCACTGCGGTTTTCCTACAGCAGCGGCGCGCAGGTGGTACGCGTGCCGCAGTACAGCACCCTCACCGTCAACGGCGGCGCGTCGATCGTGGCGCAGCCTTGGAACGGCAGCACCGGCGGCGTGGTCGCCGCGATCGTCGACGGCACGGCGGCCGTGAACGGCTCGATCAGCGCCAATGCCGCGGGTTTCCGCGGCGGCGCGATCGACAACGACACCACGGCCGCCGGCACCGATGTGCCCGCTTATGTCGCGGCAGCCAGCGCCAGCGGCGCCGAGAAGGGCGAGAGCATCGCCGGCAGCCAGGCGACCTACGACGGCATCGGTGGTCGCTACAACCGCGGTGCCCCGGCCAACGGCGGCGGCGGCGGTAATGCCCACAACGCCGGTGGAGGCGGCGGCGCCAACGGCGGTACAGGAACCTGGAACGGCCAGGGCGTGCCCAGCCTGACCACTGCGGCCTGGGCGAATGCCTGGAACATCGACGGCAGCCTCACCGCGGCGACCAATTCGCCCGGCGGCGGCCGCGGCGGCTACACCTACGGTTCCAGCAATCAGGATGCGTTGACGGTGGCGCCAGGCACCGCGACCTGGGGCGGCAACAATCGCCGCGAGCGCGGCGGACTGGGCGGCCGGCCGCTCGCCAACAATCCCAGCATCGTCGGCGACACGCGGCTATTCTTCGGCGGTGGCGGCGGTGCGGGCGACGGCAACAACAGCGCGGCCGCAGCAGGCGGGCGCGGCGGCGGTCTGGTGTTGGTAATCGCGACCGCGGTTGCCGGCACCGGCAGCCTGCAGGCCGACGGCGCGACCGCCACCAACACGGTTCCGGGCCACAACGACGCCCCCGGCGGCGGTGGCGGCGGCGGTTCGGTGGTGCTGGTCGCGCCCGCTTCGGGTGCGCTGGGCCTGTCGGCCCTCGGCGGCCTGGGCGGCAACCAGCTGATCACCGGCAACGAGTCAGAAGGCCCCGGCGGCGGCGGCGGCGGCGGGTTCATCGCGTCTCCGGCCGGCACCGGCACACTGACCGGCGGCAACAATGGCACCACCGCATCGGCCGCGGTCACTGAGTTCATCCCCAACGGTGCGACCCGGGGCAACACGGGCAACGCCGCGACTGCGCCATCGCTGGCCAATGTGCCGCTGTGCAACGTATCCAATCTGGCCGATCTGAGTATCGCCAAGACCAACACCCCGCTGTCCGGCCCCAACGATCAGGCCGCGGATACCGTGCAGTCGGGCGCGCAGACCGCCTACACCGTGGTCGTGACCAACAACGGCCCGGGTCCTGCGGTCAACGCGGTGATCAGCGACACGCCGGGCGCGGGCATCACCTGCCCGGCGGCCAACGTCGTGACCTGCGCCAGCACCGCTGCACCCAGCGCCTGTCCGGCTGGGCCGCTGACCGTGGCCAATCTGACCGCCGGTGTCGCGCTCGGCACGTTGCCGGCCACGGCGGGTGCCAATACCGTCACCTTCACGTTCAATTGCACGGTGCAATAACCCCGACATCGTTGGAGTCCAGCGTAGTGCACATCACCAAGCGCCATCGAGTTTGTGACGCATGGAAGCGCGATATCGTGGTTGCCGTTCTGACGTTCGGCGCAGTGTTCTCGACCGCGATCGGCACAGCGACCGCCCAGGTCTGCGCCCTGCCCGGCAGTAGCGGGGACGCCACGATTTCCGGCACCGTCAACACCTACTGGACGCCCGGCAGCGGCAATTTCAGCGGCAGCGGCAGTATTTCCCTGAGCAACCAGCGCGGTGCGGTCGCGAGCCTTGCCGAGGGCGATCTGGTGCTGGTGATCCAGATGCAGTGCGCGAACATCGACAGCAGCGACAGCCAGAGTTATGGCGACGGCGCTGCGGGCGAACCCGCCTCCGGTTACAGCGACCCCGCCGGCAGTTGCCTCGCCGGTCGTTATCAATTCGTGCGCGCTGGCGCCGGCAGCAGCAACGCAATACTCAATCTCGCCGGCTCGCCGCTCACCGCCGCCTACGAACAGGCGAACGCCACCGCGACCACCGGCCGCCGGACGTTCCAGGTGGTCCGCGTACCGCAGTACGCCAACGCTACCGTCGGCGGCGCGCTGACCGCAGCGGAGTGGGATGGTTTCAGCGGTGGCGTGGTCGCGATCGATGCCGCGTTTACGCTGGCGTTGAACGCGAACATCAGCGTCGATGGCCTCGGCTTCCGCGGCGGTGCCGGCCGCGCGCGTTCGGCCAACGATGCGAATGAGCGCTTCCGCTGGGATGTCGACGACCGCCACGCAGTGAAGGGCGAGGGCATCGCCGGCACGCCGCGCTTTGTCAGTCTCAAACGCGATCCCAACAGCGGCGCAACGGCCGGGATCACCGATCTGGGCGCAGCCTGGGGCGGTTATCCCACCGGCAGCGCCAGCACCGGCGACTTCGCCCGCGGCGCGCCCGGCAATGCCGGCGGCGGCGGCGCCTTCTGGGACGGCGCCAGTGACAACGGCGGCGGCGGCGGCGGCGGCAACGGCAGTGCCGGCGGTCGCGGCGGGGCCGGCTGGCGCAGCGCTGGCTATGCGGGCGTATTGGCGGATTACAGCAATCTCACCGACAAGAAATGGGGCTTCGGCGGCGATGCATTCGCGGGCGCTGGTGTTGCACGTTTGGTGATGGGCGGCGGCGGCGGTGCCGGCGACAACAACGCCAACAGTGCGCCCGTTGAATCCAGCGGCGCGGCCGGTGGTGGCATTGTCATGATCCGCGCCGTGACTCTGACTGGCAGCGGCACCATCAGCGCCCGTGGCGCACGTGCCGCCGACAATCCGACCAACGACGGTGGCGGCGGTGGCGGCGCGGGCGGCAGCGTGCTGATCGTCGCGACAACGTGGTCGGCCGCGCCCAATATCGATGTCAGCGGCGGCCGCGGCGGTGACGCCTGGCCGACCGGTAGCAGTGCCCACGGTTCCGGTGGCGGCGGTGCAGCGGGCGTGGTGCTGACCACGGCAGCCGCCAGCGTCACCGCCAACGGCGGTGCGCCCGGCGTGACCAATACCGCACAGGGCCAGCCCGGCGGTGCCACGCACGGCGCCACCAGCGGCGGCAGCTCGACCGGCCAAGTCATTTCGCCGGCCGCCGATACCCCCGGCAGCGATGTCGGCCGCACCTGCAAATCCGAGCTTCGCCTCACCAAGACCAATACTCCGGGCGTGAACGGCGAAGTCGATCAGAGTGCGGATACCGTCGACAGCGGCGCGGCCACCCTCTACACCATCACCGTCACCAACGATGGGCCCAAGCCGGCGAACGATGCGCTGGTGACCGATCCGGTTCCGACCGGCTTGAGCTGCACCACCGCCACCTGCACCGCTACCGGCGGCGCGGTCTGCCCGGCGCAGACCGGCGCTGCGCTGGTGGCGGCGCTGCAGGGCGCGGGCGCGACCGTGCCCACCCTCCCGGTCGGTGGGACGGTCACCTTCGTGTTGAGCTGCCAGGTGCCGTAGAACCGAGTGATCGATCCGGGGCGTGCGCACTGTGTGTCCAACCGCGACCATCACGATCGCAGCGCTGGTCAGCCCGCTTACGTGCTGCGCACGAGGCCGGTCAACAGCACCGCCACGTTCTCGATCGCCTGCACGCTGAATTGAATCGCCTCATGGCGATGTGGTGATTCGACCCGATTTGATTTGATTCAATTCGACTCGACTCGACTCGATTCGACTCGATTCGATTCGATTTGATTTGATTCAACCCGTCGATCCGATTCGACCCACGGAGGTCATGCTCGGCGCGCCTGTCCGGCCCCCGGAATAGCCGCAGCCAATCGTATCGATTTGTGCAATCGACGAGACCGATCGAAAGGTCGATTCTGGCGCTATTTTCGCGAAATACGTTTCGATCATGTCGCTAAAAATCCGACCCTGTCGAAAATGACAGTATCTGGCTAAGCACGCAGTGCTTATCTTGAAAACGGTTCCGTGATGCCGGTTTGCTCATGACGCAATGAATGAGGCGGCTTCGTTAGCGAAACTGACGTGAAGTAGTAGGGAATATCTGCCGAAGGAGCTGGCGGCCAAGGAAACGAAGACTGGATTAGGAGTGGATTGATGATCGTGACTCGCTGGCTTCGGCGTCACATGGGTCTGCATGACGTGTACCCGTATGCGCCGCGGCGCGGATATCACTGCGGACCATGGGTCAGGCAGGCCTTCTGCCTGATGCTGGTCTGCCTTGTCGCCTCGTCGCTGGCGCATGCCGCGCAGGTCACAAATCTCAATACACAGACCACCACTGCGACCGGTGCCGGCGCCGCCGGCACGCCGGCGATTGCCACCTTCAACATCCCCAGCGGCAAGAACCGCGCGATGTTCGTCTGGGCCACGTTCGAGCGCGATCACTGCTCGGCGGCGGACGGCACCGGCGGCCTGTGCACCAGCGGCAACACCGCCGGCACCGGCCTGGGCGACAACTACCCTGAGCCGCGCATCGGCACGCCACCGGCCACCACCAGCAACAACCAGATCACCGCCCGGGTCGTCGGTCCCGCCGGCACGGTCAACAAACAGAACGCGCTGGTCATCGGCGGTACGCCCAGCGGCGATACCCGCTTCATCACCATCAGTACCTCGCCCAGCGGGTCGCCGGCCGGCACTTCGTTCTTCAGCGTGAGCAGTTTCCACATCGTGCTGTTCGAGAACGACATCGACATCCTGCTCGGCGGCGCCGCTTCGGGCACGGTCAGCGTCACCTTCCCCGACGTGAGCACACCCTCCAATCCCGGCGACGACGCGCTGCTGATGGCGGCGATCTTCCAGAACGTCGAACAGACGCCGACCGGCTTCGTCCGCAACGCCACCGCCACGGCGCAGGTGGTGGCCGGCACGCCCGGCAATTACGCGCTGGCCCCCGCCGCCTACGATGCCGGCCAGGCACCGGACGAAGCAGACGACGGCAAGCTGGTGATGGCCGCCAGTTCCGACAGCGCCGGTTTCGTACTGCCGGCAGGGCACGTTACGCTGGCGGCCGCGGGACTGGTCACCGGGAACAGCGGCGGCACCTACGACACGCCAAACGGCAACATCAACAACGAACCGAACGGCATGTCCGGTGCCGCCTATTACCGCAACGGCGGCGCCACGCCCGGCGCGCTCTACACCGTCACCGCGGGGGGGGCGGCCGCGACCCTGGTCTACGGCGGCACCAACGCCTCGTTCCTGCTGGAATCCGACAACGCCGACGTCGGCGACGCGCCGGCCAGTTACGGCAACCCCACCCACACCATCACCGGCATCCGCCTCGGCGCTAGTGTCGATGCCGACAGTGGCCTGCTCAACAACGCCACCGCCACCGGCGACGACACCAACAACACCGACGACGAGAACGGGGTGACGCTCACGCCGCTGCTGCCGACCGGCGAAATCACCATCGTCCCGGTCGATATCCAGAACGCCAGCGGCTTCCTCAACGTCTGGTTCGACTGGAACGCCGACGGCGATTTTGTCGATGCCGGCGAGCAGATGGTGACCAACCAGGCGGTCGCGGCCGGCGCCACCAATCTCAACATCGCGGTGCCGGTCACCGCGATCATCGGCCCCACCTTCGCGCGCTTCCGGGTCTGCACCAACAACATCGCGCTGGACAATTGTTCGACCCCGCGCGGCACCGTGCAGAGCGGCGAAGTGGAGGATTATCAGTTCACCGTGTCGCGCAAACTGACTCTATTCAAGACCACGCTCGGCGGCGTCGGCGGGCCGTTCGGCTTCACGTTGACCAACACTTCGCAGACCACCGGCACCGTCACCACCACCGCCGTGAACACGCCGACCCAGGTCGACGGCAATACCGCCAGCACCGCAACCTTGGCTTACACCATCGTCGCGCCCACTACCGCCGTGACCATCAACGAAAGCAGCCTGCCTGCCGGTTGGTCGCTCACCGGCGCGACCTGTGTGAATGCGGCAAGCGCAACGGTCGGCAGCCTCAGCGGTTCCACCTACACCATCACCGGCGCGGAAATCGGCGCGAGCGTCAGCTTCGCGTGCACCTTCACCAACAGCCGGCTGCCGATCCTGCGTCTGCAGAAGGCGCTGCCGAACGGCCGTTTCGTGGCGGCCGACCAGTTCGCGTTGACCATCGCAGGCAGCGGCGGACCGGCCGCCGTCACCACCACCGGTGCGGGCAATACCGCCACCGGCGTGGCGACGCTCAACCCGGGCGCGATCGGCGCGGTCTACACCCTCAGTGAAACTGGCGCGGCCGGCGCGGTCCTGACCAACTACGCGACTACGTACGCATGCAGCAACGCGCTAGCCGGCGGACAGACGCCGTCGGGCAGCGGCATCACGTTCAACATCACTGCGGTGGTGGGCGACGATCTCACCTGCACGCTGACCAATGTGCGCAACAATCAGGCCGATCTGCGCCTGACCAAGACCAACACGCCCGGCGTCAACGGCGAAGTCGATCAGGCCGCGGACACGGTGGTGTCCGGTGCATCGGCCAACTACAGCATCGTGGTCACCAATCTCGGCCCCGACGCCGCGAACGGTTCGGTCGTGGTCGATCCGGTGCCGACCAACCTCACCTGCAGCACCGCCAGCTGTACTGCGACGGGCGGCGCGGCGTGCCCGGCCCCGACCGGCGCGGCGCTGGTCGCGGCGCTGCAGGGCGCGGGCGCGACCATCCCCACACTGCCGTTGAATGGCGCGGTCACGATCGCGCTCACCTGCACTGTCGACTGATGTCGCAGTGCCGCATCCGCCCTGTGATCGCTCTCAGGCGGCAACCGTGACCGACGCCCGCTGCTTTTGGCGTAACATGAAAAATGCTGCGGCCACAGACGGCCGCGACCTTTTCGTAGGGACGGGGGGGCGATGACGGTCAGCGCAGGAAGCCAGCGGCAGCTCGAACGCGGTGCCCGGGCGCGGCGTCACAACCATGCGCTGGTCGCGCTTGGCCGTCGGGTCTGGCATGAGGACTGCACGTTTGAATCCGCAGTCGCCGAAATCTGCGAAATCGCCGCCGAGACCCTGGGCGTGGAGCGCGTCAATGTCTGGCGGGTGGATGCTGCGATCCATCGACTGCACTGCCTCCACGCCTATGTGCGCAGCACCGGCACGCATAACCCGGCGGGGTTCGACGAAAGTCTGCCGCTTCATTCCGAATACGGCACACAACTGGACGAAGTGCGGGTCATCGACATCGCCGATGTTGCCAAAGACACCACTGTCTCCGCCTCGCAGGAAGCATTGGGTGCCTACTTGCGGCTTCACAACATCCACTCTCTGCTGGATGCGCCGATCCGCGCGGAAGGCATACTCATTGGGGTGATCTGTCACGAGCACGTCGGCAGCGCGCGCACATGGTCGCCCGAAGACCACGCTTTCGCAGGCAGCATTGGCGACTACATCGCGATGGCCTACGAAGTCACCCGTCGTCGCGAGATCGAGAGCCGCCTGCGTTTCCTGGAGCGCCACGACGCGCAGACCAATCTGCCCAACCGCGACCATCTGCTGGAAGTCGCACACACCGCGCTGCGGCCGCTGCACGGCAACGACGCCGGCCTCGCGGTCATCCACCTGCAGATCGATCCGCCGGCCGGCAACGAAACTCTGGATGTCGACGCCTTCCACCGGTTTCTGGTCGACTGCGCTGAGCACCTGCGCGAACTCACCACCGACAACGCGGCGCTGGCGCGGGTGCGCGAGGATGCGTTCGCAATCATTCCGCATCGCCATCTGCGCGAAGTGGAAGCACTGGAACTGGCCGAACGCTGTATCGATCTGGTGCAGACCGATGCCGCCGCGCCGACAGGCTATCCGGCCACGGTGACCGCCGGCATCGCGTTCGCGCGCGATCTCGCTGCGCCGTCCGCCGATGCGCTGCTGCGCAACGCCGAAAACGCCAGCCTGCGCGCGCGCGCGCACGGCCTGGGGCGCTGCAAGATCTTCAATGCCGACCGCCATCGCGATCTGCTCACCCGCATGCGCACCGAACAGGCGCTGCGCGAAGCCTTCGCAGACGGTCAGCTGATGCTGTACTACATGCCCGAAGTGGATCTGCGCGACGGCCACTGGCGTTCCGCCGAAGCCCTGCTGCGCTGGCGCAAAGAGGACGGACGCATCGTGTCCGCCGGTGAGTTCATCGAAGCGGCCGAGAGTTCCGGCCTGATCGTGCGGCTCGGCCGCTGGGTGTTGCTGGAAGCCTGCAATGCGGCGATACGCTGGCCTTCGCGCAAAGGCATCGCGCCAATGCTGCGCGTAAACGTCTCGGCGCGGCAGTTCGAGGAAACCGGATTGGCCGCCGACGTCGACGCGGCGCTGGCCGAGTCCGGGTTGGCACCGGAGCGGCTGTGTCTGGAACTCACCGAAACCATGCTGCTGCGCGACGCCGATGCCGCCGCGAAAACCCTCGCGCGGGTGCGCGCGCTGGGCGTAAGCGTGGCGCTGGACGATTTTGGCACCGGTTTCTGCTCGCTCGGCTATCTGAAACATCTGCCGATCGACACCATCAAGATCGACCGCGGCTTCACGTCCGGGCTGCCGCAGGATCGCGCCGATCTGGCGATCGTCAAGGCGCTGGTCGGGCTGGCCACCGACCTGGGCATCGACGTGGTTGGCGAGGGCGTCGAAACCCAGGCCCAGGCCGACTGCCTCCGCGGTTGCGGTATCCATGCGGTGCAGGGTTATCTGTACTCGCCAGCGATCAACAACGATGCGTTGATCGAGGGGTTCGGCGCGAACGCGTGATCGGGGTCGCGATCAGGTGCGTCTACAGGGCGGGCCGCATACGTTTTTGTAGCGTGTCTGCGCGGAGTGCCAGAGCAAATCCCCCGTAGCCCCCTTTTTCAAAGGGGGCGATGCAACGGCGACAGCACAGTTGCTGTTCCCCCCCCTTTGAAAAATGGGGGCAGGGGGGATTTGCTCTTGTAGCCAATAGATCAACGACCTCTCTCCGGAGCGGACGCGTTACGCTGTACGCTTCAGTCCCGAGGCAGTTTCCATGCGCACCCTGTCGATGACATTCGCATTCACGTGCCTGCTGTCCGTCGCCACTTCCCATGCGGAAGCCGCAGACCGCGTCACCGGCAAACCCTTCGCCACCCGCAGCGAGATCTATGCGCCGAAGGCGATGGCCGCCACCTCGCATCCGCTGGCCACCCAGATCGCCCTGCAGACAATGCGCGACGGCGGCAGCGCGGTGGATGCGGCCATCGCCGCCAACGCCGCGCTGGGGCTGATGGAGCCGACCGGCAGCGGCATCGGCGGCGATCTGTTCGCGATCGTGTGGGATCCGAAAACGAAAAAGCTGCACGGCTACAACGGTTCCGGCCGTTCCCCGAAAGCCTTGACCCTGGACGAGTTCAAGCGCCGCGGAATCAGCGATATTCCGCCGCATGGCCCGCTGCCGGTCAGCGTGCCGGGCGCGGTCGACGGCTGGTTCGCGCTGCACGGCCGCTTCGGCAAACGCACGATGGCGCAAAATCTGGCACCGACGATCCGCTACGCGCGCGACGGCCACCCGGTGCATGAAATCATTGCCTATTACTGGGGCCGTAGCGTGCCGGTGCTGTCGAACTGGCCGGGCTTCGCCGAACAGTTCACCGTCGACGGCGGCACGCCGGACAAACGCCGCGGCCCGCGCCGCGGCGAAACCTGGCGCAACCCCAATCTCGCGAACACCCTGGAGAAGATCGCCAACGGCGGCCGCGATGCGTTCTACAAGGGCGACATCGCGCGCATCATTGATACCTACTTCAAGGCCAACGACGGCTTCTTGCGCTACGAAGACATGGTCGCGCATCGCGGCGAATGGGTCGATCCGGTCAGCACCAATTACCGCGGCTACGACGTGTGGGAACTGCCGCCGAACGGGCAGGGCATCTCGGCGCTGCAGATCCTCAATTTGCTGGAACCCTACGATCTGAAAAGCTACGGCTTCAGCAGCCCGGAGCACGTACATCTGTTCGTCGAAGCGAAAAAAATTGCGTTCGCCGATCGTGCGGCATCGTATGCCGATCCCGCGTTCTACGACGCGCCGGTCGAACGACTGATCTCGAAGCCTTACGCGAAGGAACGCGGCAAACTGCTGTCGATGGAGCGCGCAGCGCGCAGCGTCGAGCCCGGCATCATTCCCGAACTCAACGAAGGCGACACGATCTACATGACCACCGCCGATGCAGACGGCATGATGGTGTCGCTGATCCAATCGAACTATCGCGGCATGGGCAGCGGCATGGCGCCGCCGGGATTGGGCTTCATCTTCCAGGATCGCGGCGAAATGTTCGTACTGAAGGGCTGCGATGCAAAGCCCGCTGCTGCCAAACCGGCGCACCCGAACTGCTACGCGCCGGGTAAGCGCCCGTTCCAGACCATCATTCCCGCGTTCGTGACGAAAGACAGCAAGCCGTGGCTGTCGTACGGCGTGATGGGCGGCGCAATGCAGCCGCAGGGCCACGTGCAGATCCTGCTCAACATGATCGACTTCGGCATGAACCTGCAGGAAGCCGGCGACGCGCCGCGTATCCAGCACGACGGCAGCACCGAACCCACCGGCCAGAACACCGCGATGACTGACGGCGGTGAAGTGGATCTGGAAACAGGCTATCCAATCGATACCATTCGCGCGCTGATGCGCAAAGGCCACAGCGTACGTTTCGCCGATGGCCCCTACGGCGGTTATCAGGCAATCATGGTCAACCCGGAAGGCGGCTACATCGGCGCCAGCGAATCGCGCAAGGACGGGCAGGCCGCCGGGTATTGAATACATCGCAGATGTTGTTTTGTTGAAGCAGTTCTTTTGT
>JAYUIZ010000730.1:0-1481 GCA_043765595.1 Lysobacter sp.
CGCCGCGCCGATGGTTATCACGAACTCCAGACCGCGTTCCGGATCCTCGACTGGGGCGACATCATCTATATACGTCTGCGTGATGATGGCCGCATCGTCCGCCATGGCGACTCCGCCCCGGGCGTGGCGGAAGCCGATGATCTGACCGTGCGCGCGGCCCGGCTGCTACAAACAGCCGCAAATGCCGCTCAAGGTGCTGACATCGCCATCGAAAAGCGGATTCCGTCCGGCGGCGGCCTTGGCGGTGGTTCTAGCGACGCTGCCACCGTGCTGCGCGCGCTCGACCGGCTCTGGGGCTGTGATCTGGGGGTCGATGCGCTGGCCTCGCTTGGGCTGCAGCTTGGCGCGGATGTGCCGGTCTTCGTGCGCGGCCAGAACGCCTGGGCCGAGGGGCTTGGCGAACGCTTGATCCCGATCGCGCTGCCGCCGGCCTGGTATGTGCTGGTAGCGCCCGATGTGCATGCCGCGACTGCAGAACTTTTCCAGTCGTCTGAATTGACGAGAAATGCCCCAGCCGTGACAATGGCGGGCTTCGTTTCGGACCCATTCCTGCAAGGGCAGGCGCTCGGCAACGCGTTCGAGCCGGTCCTGCGCTGCCGCGAGCCCGCCGTTGAGGCTGTGTTCGCCGCATTGCGCAGCATCGGCACCCCGCGGCTGACCGGCTCCGGCAGCGTGTGCTTCGTCGAATTCGCCGATCGCGGATCCGCCGAACGCGCGCTGGCGGTGCTGGCAAGCCGGCAGCTTCCAGGGCTCAACGCCTGGATCGCAGCCGGCGCTACGCGCTCGCCGCTGCTGGATGCGCTCGAAACGAACTGACGGTCCGCTCGACGGGACCGTCGGGAGTCGGGAAGTCTGGCGTCTCGTTTTTTACGACGCATCGACCGACACAGCTCTACCGGAGGGGCGTCGCCAAGTGGTTAAGGCACCGGGTTTTGATCCCGGCATTCGCAGGTTCGAATCCTGCCGCCCCTGCCATATATAGCCATGGATCTATCGGGATTCCGCTTCGCGGCATTCTTCTACCCGCCACGGTCAGAGCGAAGCGGAACCACCATGCAAGACGATCGTCAGCTGTTGATCTTCTCCGGCAACGCCAACCGGCCGCTGGCCGACGCGGTCTGCAAGGAGCTGGGCATCCGCCCGGGCAAGGCGCTGGTCTCCAAGTTCTCCGACGGCGAAGCCCAGGTCGAGATCGAGGAAAACGTGCGCCGCCAGGAAGTGTTTGTCGTGCAGCCCACCTGCGCGCCGAGCGGCGAGAATCTGATGGAGCTGCTGGTGATCATCGATGCGCTGAAGCGCGCGTCGGCCGCCAGCGTCACCGCGGTGGTCCCGTACTTTGGCTACGCCCGCCAGGATCGCCGCCCGCGCTCGTCGCGCGTGCCGATCACGGCGAAGGTCGCGGCCAAGATGTTCACCGCGGCCGGCGCCGACGGCGTGTTGACGGTCGATCTGCACGCCGACCAGATTCAGGGCTTTTTCGA
>JAYUIZ010000731.1:0-4134 GCA_043765595.1 Lysobacter sp.
AACGCTTCCGCCGCCGTCCGTGTCACCGGCCTCCGCCTTGATCGCGGTACGCGCACGATCCTGCGCGATATCGATCTCAACGTGCCGCGGGGCAGCGTCACCGCCATCCTCGGGCCGTCGGGCTGCGGCAAATCCACCCTGCTGTCGGCGCTGACCGGCGAACTCGACCCCGCCGCCGGTACGATCGAAGTCCTCGGCCAGCCGATGCCGCGGCGCAAGCGCGAATTGCTGGAGCTGCGCAAGAGCGTCGGCGTGCTGCTGCAGGGCAACGGCCTGCTGACCGATCTCACCGCCGCCGAGAACGTGGCGCTGCCGCTGCGCACTCATACCGATCTGCCCAAGGACGTGATCCGTCACTTGGTGGAGATGAAGCTGCACGCGGTCGGCCTGCGCGCCGCCGCCGATCTCTATCCGCGCGAGCTCTCCGGCGGCATGGCCCGTCGCGTCGCGCTGGCGCGCGCGCTGGCGCTGGACCCGCCACTCATGATCTACGACGAACCGCTGACCGGGCTGGACCCGATCGCCAGCGGCGTCATCATGAGTCTCATCTCGCGGCTCAACGACAGCCTGGGTCTGACCAGCCTCATCGTCACCCACCACGTCCACGAAACCCTGCCCATCGCCGACCGCGCGGTGGTCATCGCCAACGGCAGCATCATGTTCGACGGCACGCCGTCGGAACTGGAAACCACCAGCGACCCGCTGATCCGCCAGTTTCTGAAGGGCGAACCCGACGGCCCTATTCCGTTCGATGCGGTTGAACGTACGGAGGCCGCGTGATGGCCTTCGTCGATACCGTCCGCAGCATCGGCCGCGCCGGCATGTTCTCGATGTCGGTGTTCCGCGCCACCAAGCCGAATCGCGATTTCTGGCACGAACTCACCCGCGAAATCTACAAGATCGGCGCGCGTTCGCTGCCGATCATCGCCGTTGGCGGCGCGTTTGTCGGCCTTTCGGTCACTCTGCTGGGCTATCGCGTGCTCTTGACCTACGGCGCGACCAATCAGGTCAGCGCCGCCGTCGGAATCGGCATGTATCGCGAACTCGCACCGGTGCTCACCGCGCTGCTGTTCATCGGCCGCGCCGGCAGCTCGATCGCCGCCGAGCTCGGGCTGATGCGCGCCACCGACCAGATCACCGCGCTGGGGCTGATGGGCATCGACCCGGTCGGCAAGGCGGTGGCGCCGCGGTTCTGGGCGGCGGTGCTGACGGTGCCGATGCTCACCGCCTTCTTCTGCTGTTTCGCGATTGCCGCCAGCTGGTTCCAGGCGGTGCAGGTGCTGGGCATCGACAACGGCAGCTTCTGGCAGGTGATGAAGGACTCGGTGGACGTTTACGACGATTTTTTGCCGGCGTTCGTGAAATCGTCGATCTTCGGCGGCACCGCGGCGCTAGTTGCCTCGTACGTGGGCTTTCACGCCGAACCCACCATCGAAGGCACGTCGGTCGCCACCACCCGCGCGGTGGTGAACGCGTCGCTGCTGGTGCTGATGTTCAATTTCGTACTGTCCGCCTTCCTGTTCCGGTGATCGCGATGAACGCTGCACGCTCCAAAGATACGTGTTCCACAGACCCGTTTTTCACAGCTCCGCTCTCAACACACCCGCTTTTAATCAACCCGCTTTTAATCAACCCGCTTTTAACCAAGGTATTCGCATCATGAGTTCACGCGGCCCACGCCTCGAATTCGCCGTCGGCGCCTTTCTGCTGCTCGCCCTTGCTTCGCTGCTGGTGCTGGCCATCGCCTCCACCAACGGCAAGTTCGGCTTCGGCAATGACAGCTACGAACTCAAGGCCCGGTTCACCAACCTCGGCCAGCTGCGGCCGATGGCGCCGGTGAAGATCGGCGGCGTCGCCATCGGCAAGGTCGCATCCATCGAACTGGACCCGGTGAAACTCGACGCCGTGGCCATCCTCGACATCGACAGCCGCTACAAGGATCTGTCCATCGACACCTCGGCCAGCATTCTCACCGGCGGCCTGCTGGGCGAAAGCTACGTCGGCCTGCAGCCGGGCGGCGCGATGGAAACGCTGAAGGCAGGCGATGAAATCGCGTTCACCACGCCCGCGGTCGACTTGATCCAGATGGTCGGCAAGTACATCTTCGGCGGCACCGGAACCAAGCCGACCGGCGACGACTCCAACCCGTCTTCCGACACCCCCTCCCCCGCACAAGACCCCACGCCATGACCTCCAATCGACGCCTTCTGCCTGTCTTCTTCGGTGCCGCTTTCATCGGCGCCGCCGTGTTCGTCGCGACGGTCCCGGCCTTCGCCCAGACCGCGCGCGCGGCGGCGCCCGTCTCGGCTTCGATGCAGGGCACGCCCAGCCAGCTCGTGCTCAACAACAGCCAGCGCGTGCTCACCACTCTGGAAAAACGCCGCGCCGAGTTCAGCAAAAATCGTGTTGCGCTGCGCCAGTTCATCAGCACCGAGTTCAACGCGATGTTCGATCGCGACTACGCAGCGCGCCTGGTGCTGGGCCGTCACGCCCGCGGCGCCGACGACCAGGACGTGAAACTGTTCGCCGATGCGCTGGCCGACAACCTGATGCAGCGTTACGGTTCGTCGCTGCTGGATTTCAATACCCAGCTGCGCGTGCGGGTGAAATCGGAAACCGCGCTGGCGCAGGGCCAGGGCGTGAAGGTCTCCAGCGAATTCCTGCGCCAGGGCGGCGAATCGATTCCGGTGACGTATTTCATGCGCAAGATCGGCACCCAGTGGAAGGTCTACGACGTGATGGTCGAAGGCGTGTCGTACGTGCAGACCTTCCGCAACCAGTTCGACGCCGAACTGCAGCGCAAGACGATCAAGCAGGTCGCCACCGAACTGCGCAACGGCCAGCTGAAGGCGGACGCGGGCCAGTGACCGCTTCCGTGCAGCCCGCCAGCCCGTCTTCCGGCATCTCCAGCACTGCGACCATTGCGCGCACCGGCGAAACCCTGCGTTTCGGCGGCGCGCTGCTGCGCGGCGGCATCGCCGCGCTGTGGCCGCAGGTGCCGGCCGCGCTGGACGGCGTGCAGCGCATCGATCTGACCGCGGTCGAACGCATCGACAGCGCCGGTCTGGCGCTGGTTTCGCTGCTCGCGTCACGCTGCGGCACGGTCACGATCGACGGCAACCCCGAAGGTTTCGCCGAACTTCGCGCGGCATATCGGCTGGGCCAAGGCCTGGCGTTCGTCCGCGACTGACGTACCTTCCAGTCTGTACTGACAGGCATCCCACCTCACTTTCTCCGGCTACACTCGACCCATGACGACCTCGCGCCTCCTCCCCCGGGCTGCTCTTGTCCTCGCCGCGCTGTTCGCCAGCGGCTGCGCGCACAAGGCCGCCACCGACACCCAACCGACGGTCACCGTGATCGAAGCGCCGGCCGCAGACGCGGCCACGGCCGGTTCTTCAGAAATAGCGCCTTCGGAAGCGCCGGCCGATGCCACTATGGTGGCGCAGGACGGCAGCCCAGACGCACAAAGCACCGAAGCCGGCGCTGCGGCGTCGACCGCATCGACATCGGCACTGCCGCCGACCCAGGCCGAGCTGGATTACGCCGCGCTTTACGGCAATGGCGAACTCCCGCCGGTCTACGATCCGATCGCCGACCCCACCCTGCCCGCGCCCGCGACCCAGCCGCAGAGCTACGACCCTTGGGAGAAGATGAATCGCCGCGTGCATCGCTTCAATGAAACGGTTGATCGTGTCGTGGCGAAGCCGCTGGCCAAGGCCTACATCGCCGTTGTGCCGCGCCCGCTGCGTCTGGGCGTCGGCAATTTCTTCAATAACCTTGCCCAGCCGGTCAGCGCCGTCAATGCGCTGCTGCAGGGCAAGCCAAAACAGGCCAGCCAGGCGATGGGCCGCTTCCTGCTCAACAGCACGCTCGGCATCGGCGGCGTGTTCGACCCGGCCACCTCGGCGAAACTGCCGAACAAGAGCGAGGATTTCGGGCAAACGCTGGGCGTCTGGGGCTGGGAGCGATCGCGCTACGTCGAACTGCCGCTGTTCGGCCCCCGCACCATCCGCGATGCGCTGGGCATGGCCGGCGATTCGCCGCTGTCGCCGATCCGCGGCATCGAAGCGGATGCCCCCCGCGTGTTCCTGCAGGGTCTGCAACTGGTCGACGTGCGCACGCAGTTGATGG